>JAEMSB010000793.1 GCA_016463045.1 Niveispirillum sp. | reverse complement strand
ATCAAGGCCTGCGTCCACCCCATCGCCCCCGCACTCCCCTTTGTCTGCGCAATAAATATGCAACCGTTGGGTTCAGACTCTACCAAGCATTTAAGATAAACGTTCGCGGTCTCGAAGGAAACCGTTGATCCGATACCACCTAAGCCCAGGGCCGCGACAAGATGAATAGAGTGCGCCTACCGCTTTTGGTGGTGCCCTGCCGGGTCGGGGCAGGCATGAGCCAATGGCACAACGCGACCGGCCCCGTCCCCTTGCGGCCCGTGGCCACCCTGGCTAGGGTACGCGCCTTGGAGTTATGCCGCATCGGGTCGAGGTAAAGGTGTCCTATATCAGCACGCGCGGCCAGGCGCCCGCCCTGGCGTTCGACGATGTACTGCTGGCGGGTCTGGCCCGTGATGGCGGCCTGTATGTCCCGGCAGCATGGCCGCAACTGACACCTGATGATCTGCGCCGTTTCCGGGGCCTGACCTATGCCGAGTTGGCGGTTGAGGTGATGCTGCCATTTCTGGGCGGCACCATCGACCGCGCGGATTTCACCCGTCTAGTCAATGCTGCCTATGGCACGTTTCAGCATAAGGCCGTCGTGCCGCTGACCCAGATCGACAGCAATGCCTGGATGATGGAGCTGTTCCACGGCCCCACCCTGGCCTTCAAGGATGTGGCGTTGCAGCTGCTGGGGCAGTTGTTCGACCATCTGCTGGCCAAGAAGGATAGCCGCGTCACTATCGTCGGCGCCACCAGCGGTGATACCGGTTCGGCGGCGATCGAGGCCTGTCGGGATCGGGAGCGTGTCGATATCGTCATCCTGCACCCGCATAACCGCACCTCGGAGGTGCAGCGCCGGCAGATGACGACAGTCCTGTCCTCCAACGTCCATAATGTGGCCCTGGCCGGCACGTTTGACGATTGCCAGGACGCCGTGAAGGCCATGTTCAACGATCAGCCCTTCCGCGATGCGATGAACCTGTCGGCGGTGAATTCCATCAACTGGGCCCGCATCATGGCCCAGATCGTCTATTACGTGGCAGCCGCCGTTGCCATGGGCGCGCCTGATCGTGAAGTGGCCTTTGCCGTGCCCACGGGCAATTTCGGCAATGTCTACGCCGCCTATGCCGCGCGCCAGATGGGCGTGCCGGTGGCAAAGCTGATCGTCGGCACCAACGAGAATGACATCCTGGCCCGCTTCTTTGCCTCTGGCGAGATGAAGGCCGAGGGTGTGGTGCCGACCCTTTCGCCGTCGATGGATATCCAGGTCTCCTCTAATTTCGAACGGCTGCTGTTCGATCTGATGGACCGTGACGGCGCCGCCGTGGCCCAATGCATGGCTGGCTTCCGTGAAACGGGCCGGTTTGAGGTCAGCCAGGGGCAGCTGGCCCGCGTGCGCGAACTGTTCGCCGGTTATCGCTGCGATACCGAACAGACGCTGGATGTGATGCGCGACGCCTATACGGGTTCGGGCTATCTGGTCGACCCGCACAGTGCCGTGGGTGTGGCCGCCGCCCGCCATGCCGGCCTGGACAAGTCCATTCCCGTCATCGTCATGGGCACCGCCCACCCGGCCAAGTTCCCTGATGCGGTGGAAAAGGCGACCGGCGTGCGCCCGCCCCTGCCCCGCCATCTGGCCGACCTGTACGAACGGCCCGAACGACTGGATATCCTTCCCAACGATATCCAGATATTGAAAGACTATGTGCGCGCCCGCGCCCGGGTCGCAAAGCAGCAAGCCTGAAACGGAACAGAGATTACGTGAGCAACAGCTTCCCCGCCGCCCCCGGCACCCGCGTCACCACCCTGCCCAACG
>JAEMSB010000792.1 GCA_016463045.1 Niveispirillum sp. | reverse complement strand
GGGCAAGCGCAATTGGTTGTTTGTAGGTAATGAAATCTCGGCACAGAAGGCAGCGTTGTTGTATAGCCTTATTCAGTCTTGCGAGCTTAATAACATTGACCCGAGAGCATACTTAGAATATGTGCTTCAGCAAGCACATCGTCTGCGGCGTAAAGAGGTTGATCCCATGACCTTGCTACCCAATACCATCGACCAAAAATTGTTAAATATCAGTTAAGCCATGGGTGTGAATCTCGGGGGCTTACACTTTTGGAAAAATAAGGAACTTTAAAGTATGGGCCATGATATTTATATCCAAGGTTTGGGGGATATGGTTCTTAATAAACTGCTTGCTAATAAGGTGATGTGAAATTAATTTGGGTCTGCTATGCGTCTATACGAAATATAAAACAGTGCATACCAGTTTATATCAACTTAATCGCCCAGCATTTCATTTGCACTTCAGATTTAAAATCGAATCTTATAGCACCGCCGTTTTAAATCATAACCACTTGATAAATCTGGTCGGAGTGACAGGATTCGAACCTGCGACCTCTGCTTCCCGAAAGCAGCGCTCTACCAGGCTGAGCTATACTCCGTCACATGTTCCGCACCCGTCTGCCGAAGCCGTCGTTTGCGTGGGCGGCTGTATAGCGTCATCGAACGGCCCATGCAAGCCCTAGATGACGTTTTCCCACCCTTGCCAGCACGCATGGCAGCCTCGCGCCCGCCGACCGCTCCGCCCGATACAAAAAAGGCCGGGGGGTGATCCCTCCCGGCCTTGTTTTCTGCGCGGTACCCCGAAAATCAGTAGTCGCGGTCGACCACGAATTCCAGCACGTCCAGCAGCGCCCGCTTCACGGGGCTGGCCGGGAACAGGCCCAGCGCGTCACGCGCCACCGACACGTAATGGCGGGCGCGTTCCACGCTGTCATGCAGGGCATTATGCTTGGCCATCAGGGCGATGGCACGGTCCAGGTCGCCTTCGCCCTGGTCCAGATCCTCCATGGTCCGGCGCCAGAAGGTCCGTTCCTCGTCATCACCCCGGCGGAAGGCCAGGACGATGGGCAGGGTGATCTTGCCCTCGCGGAAATCGTCGCCGATATTCTTGCCCAGCTTGGCCTGCGCCGCCGAATAATCCAGCACGTCATCGACCAGCTGGAAGGCGATGCCCAGATTCATGCCGTAGGAGCGCAGCGCGTCCTCTTCCGCCGTGGGGCGACCGGCGACGACGGCGCCGATGCGGCAGGCGGCGGCGAACAGTTCCGCCGTCTTGGCCTTGATGACCTCCAGATAGGCTTCCTCGCTGGTCTCGGTATCGTTCTGCGTGATCAGCTGCAGAACCTCGCCCTCGGAGATGACGGCGGACGCGTTCGACAGGATGCGCAGCACGTCCAGCGAGCCTGCCTCCACCATCACCTGAAAGGCGCGGGAGAACAGGAAATCACCGACCAGAACAGAGGATTTGTTGCCATAGACGGCATTGGCGCTGGCCTGCCCGCGCCGCAGGTCGCTTTCATCGACCACGTCATCATGCAGCAGGGTGGCCGTATGGATGAACTCCACACATGCCGCCAGCGGTTTGTGAGTCTCCCCGTGGTACCCGCACAGCTTGGCGGCGGCCAGGGTCAGGACCGGGCGCAACCGCTTGCCGCCGCTGGCAATCAGGTAACCTGCCAGCTGCGGGATCAGCGCTACCGGCGACTGCATACGGTTGACGATGATCTCGTTCACATCGGCCAGATCCTGGGCCACGAGGGCGACCAGATTGTCGAGCGCGTTGGTGTCCGGCTTCCGGCGCTGGGGATCAAGGGTGGTCACGG
>JAEMSB010000006.1:18192-24917 GCA_016463045.1 Niveispirillum sp. | reverse complement strand
CCATTCCCCCCGCCGGCATCAGGACATAAGGTGGAACGGGCCGGAATTCAACTGCCGGCCTGGGCCAGAAGGCTACGCCGCCGTCCATAGGCCAGATAGACGCCAACACCGATCAGGTTCCAGATGGCAAAGCGCACCAGGGTGCCCGTCGGCAGGCTGATCATGAAGTAAAGACAGCCGATCACGGCCAGCGGCGCCACGATCCAGACCGCCGGGCAACGGAACAGGCGCGGCAGGTCGGGCCGCGTGCGGCGCAGAACCATGACGCAGACCGATACCGCGATGAAGGCCGTCAGGGTGCCGGCATTCGACAGTTCGGCGATCTGATCCAGCCGGAAGAAGCCGGCCACCAGCGCCACGAACCCACCGACCAGGAAGGTCAGGCGCAGCGGCCCGCGCCGCTGTGCATCCAATTGGCTGAGCGAGCGGGGCAGCAACCCGTCACGCGCCATGACGAAGAACACACGCGTCTGCCCGAACATCATCACCAGGATCACGGACGGCAGGGCGATGATGGCCGCAGCCCCGATGCCGAAGGCGGCACCCGGATGTTCCAATCCGCGCAGGATGAAGGCCAGCGGCTCCCCGCTGGCCGCAAACTCTGCAAACGGCCAGGCACCGACGGCACAGGCGGCAACAATCATATAGATCAGGGTACAGACCACCATGGACCCGATGATGCCGATGGTCAGGTCCCGCTCCGGGTTCTTGACCTCCTCTGCCGAGGTGGAGACGGCGTCGAACCCGAAGAAGGCGAAGAACACGATGGCCGCCGCCGCCATCACGCCGCGCACCTGCCCGTCCACGCTGTGCGAGGCAAAGCCATAGGGCATGAAGGGCGTGAAATTCTCCGGCATGATGGCCGGCGCCGTCAGGCCGACAAACACGGCCAGCGCCAGAAGCTTGATAGCCACCAGCACAATGTTCAGGGTGGCGCTTTCCTTGGCCCCGCGCGCCAGCATCGCCGTCACGGCCAGCGTGATCAGGACGGCGGGCAGGTTGATGATGCCCCCGCCATGCGGGCCCGAAATCATCCAGGCCGGCAGATGCACGCCCAGGCTTTCCAGCAGGCCCACCATATAGCCGGACCAGCCGACCGCCACGGCGGAGCAGGTGACGGCATATTCCAAAATCAGGCTCCACCCCACCAGCCAGGCCAGCCCCTCACCCAGCACCGAATAGGTGTAGGTATAGGCGCTGCCCGCTGCCGGCATCAGGGTCGCCATCTCCGTATAGGTCAGAGCCGCGAAGACACAGAGGATGCCACAGGCCGCGAAGGCCAGGATCACGGCGGGACCCGCGCGCTCTGCCCCGATGCCAGTCAATGTATAGATGCCCGTGCCGATAATGGCCCCGATGCCCAGCGCCACCAGATGCGGCCAGCTGAGTGTGCGTTTCAGTTGCCGTGACTCGTCAACATGCGTCAGCGCGTCCAGCGCCTTGCGCCGCCCCCAGAAACTCATGCCCCTGTTCTCCTGTCTGCGGATGTGGCCGGCTTTTGCCAGCCTTTTTATGGATTTGCACTTTCCCTTTACCATGGCGCGGTGGCGGCAGCCCTGTCCAAAATGCAAAAAGGCGGCGGGCCCCACCGGACCCGCCGCCTTTACCGGCTACCCGTGACGGGTGCGGTTACCACCAGGTTGCGTACAGCGCCACCAGGGCCAGGACCACGCCCACAGCGCCGGCATTGAAGCCGGTTCCGGTGCGATAGCTGACAGTGCTGGTATCGATCGTGTCGCTGCCCGCCCGCGACGGAATGACCAGCGACGCCGCCGCCGCCTGCACCAGCGAGATGATGAACACGATGCCCATCCGGTCGATGAAGGGCAGGTCGGCCCACCAGACCTTCATCGCCCAGGACAGAGCGACCGACGCGATGGCCGCCGTGATGGCGCCAGCTTCGTTGGCGCGCTTCCAGAACAGGCCCAGCAGGAAGATCACGGTAATGCCCGGCGTGAAGAAGCCCGTGAATTCCTGAATGAACTGGAACGCCTGCTCCGACTGACCCAGCAGCGGGCGGGCGGTCAGGATGGCCAGCAGGATAGAAACCGTGGCCGCGATACGGCCCACCATCACCAGCTTGCGTTCCTGTCCGGCCCCGCCTTCGCGCACATGGCGGAACTTGGCGAACACGTCCAGGGTGAAGATGGTGGCGATGGAATTGATCTTCGACGCGGTGGAGGCGATGATCGCCGCGATCAGGGCCGCGAACACCAGACCCAGCAGACCCGTGGGCAACAGCCGCATCATCGAGGGATAGGCCTCATCCGGCTTGGCCAGATTGGGGGCCAGGATAACGGCGGCGATTCCCGGCAGCACGATGATAACGGGCATCAGCAGCTTCAGGAAGGCCGCGAACAGCACGCCCTTCTGCGCCTCGTCCAGGCTTTTAGCCGCCAGTGCGCGCTGGATGATGTACTGGTTGAAGCCCCAATAGCTGAGATTGGCGATCCACATGCCGCCGATCAGCACCGACAGGCCCGGCAGGTCTATGTAATGCGGGTCATCGGCCTTCAGGATCATGTGGAAATGACCCGGCAGTTCCGTGGTCAAACGCTGCCATCCGGCCAGGATGCCGCCTTCGCCGCCGATCTCTCCCAACGTCAGGGCCGCGATGATCAGGCCGCCCATGACCAGCAGCGACACCTGCACGATATCGGTCAGGGCGACCGCCTTCAGGCCGCCGCGCAGCTGGTACAGCAGGGCGAAGGTGCCCAGGCCGATCAGGGCCAGATTCTGATCTACGCCCGCCACCTTGGTGACGGCGATGGAACCCAGCCAGATGATGGAGGTCAGGTTCACAAAAACATAGAGAACCAGCCAGAAGATGGCCATCAGGGTCCGGATCGACGGACCATACCGCCGTTCCAGGAACTGCGGCATCGTATAGATTTCATTCTTCAGGAAGATGGGCAGGAAGTACTTGCCCACGATCAGCAGCGTCGCCGCCGCCATCCATTCATAAGACGCGATGGCCAGCCCGATGGCATAGCCTGACCCCGACATGCCCACGATCTGTTCGGCGGAGATATTGGCGGCGATCAGCGAGGCGCCGATGGCCCACCAGGGAAGGTTCTTGGACGCCAGAAAATAGTCTGTCGTGTCCTTGGGCGCGGTACCCGGCTTGTCGCGCGACACATATTGCGCCAGCCCGAAAATGGCGATGCCATAGAGCACGACAATGACGATGTCCAATGTGGACAGTTCCATTGATTTCCTCCCCGTTTCCCCGTGCCCCATTCCGCCGGTACCGATGGGGCTTCCCGGGCGCCACCATACAAGCTGGGACGTCACATTTAAAATATTATATGTTTAATATGTCGCATCATCCGTGCGAATAGCGCGCCTGGTCCGTTGACGGCGGCAGGCGCATTCCCTTACGAAACACTGACTTGGCTGCGCGGCACCCACTCCCCCCTGATCTGGACCCTGATGATGAAGCCTGAAGACCTGATCTTGGTGCACAGTCTTCCCATGTTCCGGCAGGTCGAGACACAGCAATTATCGGCCCTGGCCGCACGGGGATCATTGCAGCGCTACCCGCGTGGAACCCTGTTGTTCCAGGAAGGGGACCGCGCGGATTTCCTGATGGTTCTGCTGGAAGGTGGGGTGGAACTGTTCGCAAGGGATCAGGCCGGCAGTGAAACCGTAGTGGAAACGCTGTTTCCCGTCGACAGCTTCATCCTGGCCGCCGCCCTGACCGGCGCCCCCTCTCTGATGTCGGCGCGTACCTTGCTGCCGTCACGGGTGCTGCTGCTGGATGCGGAGATTTTCCGCCACGCCGTTGCCGCCGATCCCGCCCTCTCTGCCCCCGTGATGGCGGAACTGGCGCAGCATTTCCGCCGTCTGGTCCGGCAGATCAAGGATTTGAAGCTGCGCACCGGGGTGCAGCGTCTGGGCTGCTACGTCCTGGGTCTGGCGGGAGAGGGTGACGAGGTCGTGCTGCCCGTCGATAAACGCATCCTGGCTTCGCGCCTTGGCATGACGGCGGAAAACCTATCCCGCGCCTTTTCCACGCTGCGCGACCATGGCCTGTCGGTCCAGGGCAACCGGCTGCTGATCCAGGACCGTGGGAAACTGGTAGCCTTTTCAAAGCCGGACCCACTGATCGACGCGGCAGAGGGGCCGCTGTCGCTTACGGAGTAGGGTCACCCCGCCGATATCTCCCGCGCCACATCGGCCACCAGACCCCGCAGCCAGCCATGGGCCGGATCATGGCGATAACGGACATGCCAGGCCATCTCTACCGGAAAGGT
Organism: Niveispirillum sp.; assembly: GCA_016463045.1. Classification (GTDB taxonomy): domain Bacteria; phylum Pseudomonadota; class Alphaproteobacteria; order Azospirillales; family Azospirillaceae; genus Niveispirillum. The sequence goes on along the minus strand of JAEMSB010000006.1, from coordinate 20,661 downwards.
GCCCAGATCAGCAGGCGCCGGCATCACCTTAAGCCGCTTGTCGCGGGCCAGTTGCCGGCAGATCAGGCGGGGCAGGGTGGAACAATAGTCGGTGACCGCCACCAGTTCTGGCACTGCCAGGAAATGGGTGACGGACACCGCCACCTCCCGCTTCAATGCCTGCTTCTGCAATGCCTGGAACAGGCCGGCGCGTAACCGGCCGGGCGGCAACATGTTCACATGCTTCAACGCCTCATACTGTTCGCGCGACAGGCTGTCTCCTACAGTGGGATGGTCGGCGCGGACCACACAGGCCAGACCGTCATCCATAATGTGCTGGACCACCAGATTGTCGGGCGGATCGGTGATGCGGCCGATCACCATGGCGGTACTGCCCGACACCACGCCGGTTTCAGCCAGATCGGTGCCGAACGGCGTCAGGCGCAGCTTGATCCCCGGCGCCTGTTCGCGCAGCCGTGTCACCACCGCCGGCATCAGCACATATTCGACGTAACTGTTTGGGGCAATGGTGAACAGTCGGTTGGCCTGCGCCGGATCGAAATCCTGCTGCCCCAGGACGATATCGTCCAGCGTGGCCAGGGCGGCGGCGATCACGGGCGCCAGTTCCTGCGCCTTCTCCGTCGGTTGCATACCATAGCGTTCGCGGATGAAGAGCGGGTCGCGCAGCATCACGCGCAGTCGGTTCAACGCGTTGGACAGCGCCGGTTGCGTCATGCCCAGCCGTTCGGCGGCGCGGGTCACGTTACGTTCTTCCATCAGCGCGATGAAGGTAGGCAGCAGGTTCAGATCGTAACGCATCAGTTATAATGTCATGTGAATATCTAGAATAGGAAGGATAAATTTCCGGAATATAACAGGTGAAGGCATGATCCGGACATCCCAAGCCACGGAGCCGACCCGATGTCCAATATCCTCTTCATCCTGACCAGCCATGACCGCATGCTGAATGGCGAGCCGACAGGCGTCTGGCTGGAAGAACATGCAGTTCCCTATCTGGCCTTCACCCGCGCCGGCCATCAAGTCACCGTGACCTCCATCGCCGGCGGCAAGGTTCCGGTCGATCCGAAAAGCGCGCCGACCGTTGAGCAGGCCAATGCCTGGGAACAGGCGATTGCCGCGCTGTCCGACACGCCAGCCTTTGACACGCTGGATACGGATGGCTTCGATGCCGTCTATATGCCGGGCGGCCATGGCACCGTCTTCGACATGCCGTATAACAAGCAACTGCACGATCTGCTGTTCCGCTTCGATGCCACGGGCCGGGTGATTGCCGCCCTGTGTCATGCCCCCGCCGTCTTTGCCGGTATGCGCCGTCCCGACGGAACGCCCTTCATCGCGGGCCGCACCGTCGCCGCCTTTACCGATGCCGAGGAGTGGGCCGTGGACGGGGTAGAAAAGGTGCCCTTCCTGTTGGAAACTCGCCTGAAGGAATTGGGTGCCATCCATCACGGCGCGCCCGACTGGACCTCCAATGTCATCCTGGATGGCAATCTGGTCACCGGCCAGAACCCGCAATCCTCCGCTGCCGCCGCCACGTTGCTTCTGGGCCTGCTGTAAGCGCCCTCCGACCTTCAGACCTGAAAGGAATTGATCATGGGCCTCAAGAATGTCCTCACCAGCCGCCTTGGCTTCGGTGCCGCCCCGCTGGGCAACATGTTCCGCGCCATTCCGGAGGAGGAGGCGCTGGCCACCGTGGAGGCGGCCTGGAATGACGGTATCCGCTTCTTCGACAATGCCCCCTTCTACGGCGCCGGCCTGGCGGAAATCCGCATGGGGCAGGCCCTGACCGGCAAGCCGCGCGACGAATATGTCATCGCCACCAAGGTTGGCCGCCTGATCCTGGACGAGGTGGAGGATGTCTCTGCCCGCGACCTGGGCGAAAAGGGTGAGGTGTTCAAGCACGGCCTGCCCAACCGCATCGTCAATGACTATTCCACCGACGCCACCCTACGCTCCATCGAGGACAGCCTGAAGCGGCTGAAGACCGACCGGATCGACATTGTCTGGGTGCATGATGTGGCCCAGGATTTCTACGGCGATCAATGGCTGGATGTCTTCGAGACGGCCCGCAAGGGTGCGTTTAAGACCCTGGACCGGCTGCGGGACGAGGGCGTGATCAAGGCCTGGGGCCTGGGTGTCAACCGGGTGGAACCGATCGAGCTGCTGCTGGGCCTGGAGGGCAACCGTCCCGATGGCTTCCTGCTGGCCGGCCGCTACACGCTGCTGGACCATGACAAGGCGTTGCAGCGGGTGATGCCGACGGTAGCCGAACGCGGCCTGGGCATAATTGTCGGTGGCCCCTACAGCTCCGGTGCCCTGGTCGGCGGTCCGAACTTCGAATATGCCCCGGCCACGCCCGCCATCCTGGACAAGGTGGCGCGCATCAAGGCCCTGGCCGACCACCATGGCATCAGCATGAAGGCCGCCGGCCTGCAGTTCGCGCTGGCCAATCCTGCCGTCGCCGCCGTC
>JAEMSB010000006.1:12668-18182 GCA_016463045.1 Niveispirillum sp. | reverse complement strand
AGACAGCGCGGCTCTGGCGGAAATCATTCCCACCGATTTCTGGCGCGATCTGCGCGCCGCCGGTCTGGTCAATCCGGCTGCCCCGTTGCCCTTCGGCGCATAAGCCTGGTTACTGCCGCGCTCAGGCCTTTTCCGGCTTCTTCAGGCTGACGGTGGGTTCATTCACCATCAGTGCCCGGGCCAGGGCCGGTTCCGGGCTGGAACAGACGGAAAGGGTGCGGCATGGGCCATCGGCGGCTGCCAGATAGGCATGGCCCATGGTGCTGTCCAGATAGATGCTTTCCCCGGCCTTCACGATGGTGGGTGCATAGAATTCGGTGTGCACCTCAATCGCGCCCTCCATCACATAGATGAATTCCTCCCCCGGATGGCGGACCAGGGACCCGAATTCCTCCATGGTGCGGGCGCGATGTTCCACCAGGATGGGGATCATCTTCTTGTGGGTGATGTCGGTGTTGAGATAGCGGTGGCGGTAATTCTTGGTGGGAACCTCCGCATCCTCCCCACCGCCCCGGTCAATGCTTCGCCGTGTCATCATCGCGACGGGGGCGGTAGACGGGGCCGCCGGTTCGCTTGCCGGGGCAGGATCGCCCGTGAACAGGGTGCCGATATCAACGCCCAACCCCTCGCACAGGCTGACGATCTTGTCGAAGGTCAGGGACATACGGTCATTCTCGACCTTCGACAGGGTGGAAACGGCCAACCCCGTCCGTTCCGCTACATCGGCCAGGGTCCAGTCGTTCTGAAGACGCAGACGGCGCAGGGCCTTGCCGATCGGTGCTCTCCGCGTCATCTGCTCACAACCCCCGGCTCACCCCGCATTTTCCGTTCCTGCGGGTTTGGTTAGCGCTTTGGAAAATAAAAAATGCCACAGGGGCGGGGGGGAATGAAACCCCTTTCCCTGTGGCAAGTCACAGCAGTTGAAGCGGGAGCGTTACAAACCCATCAATCAATAAGTGAAATCGACGCTCAACCCGATGGTGCGCGGCTGCAAAACAGTGCGGTCGATCTGCACCGGGCTGCCCAGCGCGCTGGTGATCAGGTCGGCGGTGGTCGTCGCATGGGAATTGGCGGCGTTGCGGATATAGAAGCGGACGGCCACGACGTCATTCTGCACCCCCGCATTGATATCCAGCACGCCATAGGCCCTGGTCCGCACGAATTCGGGCGAGCTTTCAGGATCGCTGTGAACGGCCCCCGTCCAGCGATAGCAAGCACCGGCATTGGCCGTCCATTCGCTGGACAGGTTCCACTCATGATCGGCGGTCAGGGCAAAGGAATATCGGGGGATCAGCGGCAGACGGTCACCGTCCTGGGCGCCCACCTCCGGGATGTCGCCCTTGAAACTGGCGTCCGTATAGGCGCCATTGGCCCCCAGACGCCAGCCTTCCGCCGGCACGAACACGGTTTCAAACTCCAGCCCTTTGCTCTGCGCCTTGCCGCCATTTTGCAGGAAGGAAACCCCGCCATTGGAACCGGCGATCTGGATATCCTTCCAGTCGATATAGAAAACCGACGCATTGGCCTGTAGCCGCCCGTCCAGCAGCGTGGATTTCACGCCCCCCTCATAACTGACCAACGTGTCAGCATCCACGCTTGGCGGCACATTGGGCAGGGCGACATTGGGCCCGCCGGGGCGGTAGGAACTGGCGACCCGGCCATAAAGCGTCACATCCTCGTCCATGCGCAGGCGCGGGCTGGCCATGAAGGTCAGCACATTTTCCGACGATTTGCCCGGCACCCGCTGCGCCCCGCCCAACAGGGCGCCATCGGAAATCTGGGCGAAATCCTGGTTATTATGGGCCCAGCGCAGGCCGGCGGTGATGTCGAACCGGTCGGTCAGGGCGACGGTGGCATTGCCGAACACCGCCACCTCCTCATAGGTCGTGGGCAGGCTGGCGATGGCCAGCGGGTCCAGTCCCGCAATGGAACTGCCGCTCATGGTCTGGGCGCTGGCCGTCTGAAGGTTGGTGCTGTCCTCCCAGGTATAGAACCCGCCCAGCATCCATTCGAACCCGAAGCCGCTGGGCGATGCCAGCCGCACCTCCTGCGTGAATTTCTCATGATCCAACAGCAGGTCGAACCGCGACAGGCCGGCCGGAACCGCTCCACCCGTCAGGGCGGGGAAGGCAACGCCATAGATGGCGCTTGCATCCTGGGCCGTATCCACCTTGGCCGTGGAATAGGAGGAGGCCGATGTCAGGCTGGCAAAGTCCAGATCCCAGTCGATGGTGGCGGTATAGAGGTCCAGATCCTTGGCGAAGGGTTGGTCCATATAATATTGACTGTCCAGTCTGCCGGCGATGGGCCGGTCGGTCGCCGCGTCATAGGCGACAACGGCATTGTTGCGGCTGTCGACCTTCTGGAACAGGGCCTGCAGGCGCACCGTCACCGGTTCCGCTGGACGCCACAGCAAGGCAACGCGCGCCCCGTTCTGGGTATTGTCGTTGATGTCATCGGCGCCGCTGCGGGCATTGCCGATATAGCCCTGGTTCTTCTGCTTATAGAGACTGGCCTGCACCGCCAGCCGGTCCTCGATCAGCGGCAAGTTGACCTGTCCACGGACCCCCCAATTGGCGCCCCCGGCGCTGTTGGTGGCCGACATGTCGCTGCCCAATCGTATCTGGGGTTCCTTCAGGTCGGGCTTGCGCGTCACATATTTCAGCAGGCCGCCCATGGTGCTTGCACCATACAGCGTGCCCTGCGGCCCGCGCAGAACCTCCACTTGCTGGATGTCATAGGGGAACAGGTCCAGCGCATAGATGGCGGCGCGGGCATAATTGGCGCTGGAACCCAGCGGCGTATCATCAATATAGGTGCCGACCGTGGCGCCCGGTCCCACGGGTGCGACACCGCGCAGGGCCAGCGCCACCTGTCCCGGCGTGCCGCCGCTACTGATGGCCAGACCCGGCATATAGGCGGCGTAATCCGCAACGCCGGTCGGGCTTGACCGGGCAATCCGCTCGCCGCCCAGCACCGATACGGAGGCGGGCACTGTCTGGAGATTTTCCAGGCGTTTCTGTGCCGTCACGATGATCTCTTCAAGCAGCAACGGCTCCGTGCTGGCCGCCTGTCCCGCTGCCGGCACCAGTGGAAGTGCTGCCAGAGCGATACCGGCCAGAAATCCCTTCCGCGCCTGTCGACGCGGTGTCTCACACCTGAAAACCATGGAAATTGCCTTTCCTGTCCGAGGCTGGGGCCGTTGGCCGACCCCTTGGCGTTGGGACGCACGAACCGGTTCCGGCCCTACCCACAGGGGGTGGGCGGCCGGTCGCGGAGGCACGTTTCATTGATTACCAGAAAATTAAAACAGGGTTCCGCACAGTGGTCAACAATGATTATTCCTATGCGAAAATTTTATGATGATATCAGGCGTTGTACGGGCTGGTCGCTCTTTAGAAGGAGCCATGGCATCGAGATGGCAAGTGGATAGCCATCGGAGCGCCTTGTTCGCTATCCATGACATTTACTATACGAAAAATATTTGACATATCCGCCAAGAATGCCGACCATGGCGGGCAAGGGAGGTTCCAGATGCAGGAATTCGACATCGCGATCATCGGTGCCGGTATTGGCGGCGCTTCGCTGGCCGCCATGCTAGCGGATGCGGTTCCGGGCCGGCGTGTGCTGCTGGCGGAACGGGAAGGTTTCCCCGGCTATCACACCACGGGCCGGTCGGCGGCGCTGTATTCTGTCCTTTATGGAAACAGCACCGTCTGTGTGCTGACGGCGGCCAGCCGCGCCTTTTTCAACGATCCGCCACCGGGTTTTGCCGAACATCCGCTGCTGACCCCGCGCGGCGTGCTGTATATCAGCGATCAGGTGGATAGCGATGCCGTGCGCGAGGTGCGGGAATCCGCAGCCCGCACCGGCACCCGCGCCCTGCCGCTGACCCCGGGCCAAGCGCGCGACATGGTGCCCATCCTGCAGCCAGGCCCATTGCGCGACGCGCTACTGGAACCCGACGCCATGGATATGGATGTCCATGCCATCCATCAGGGTTTCCTGCGCCGGGCCAAGGCCGGTGGGGTGGCACTGCGCAGTGACGCCCCGTTGCAGGCGGCATCCTGGGATGGTTCCGCCTGGACCCTGACCTTTCCCGGCGGGTCGGTGCGTGCCGGCAAGCTGGTGAATGCTGCCGGCGCCTGGGCGGATGATGTGGCCCGCATGGCGGGCGTGCCGACCGTCGGCCTGATGCCGCTGCGGCGGACCGCCATGATGCTGGACCCGCCCGCCGGCTTTGACATTCACCGCTGGCCCGCTGTCATTGATGCTGGCGGCACCTTCTATTTCAAGCCGGATGCCGGGATGATCCTGGCCTCTCCCGCCGATGAAACGCCGTCGCCGCCCTGTGATGCGCAGGCCGATGAATGGGATATCGCCGTTTGCATAGACCGGGTGCAAAATGCCGCCGACCTGCCGGTGCGTCGCGTATCGCGCAGCTGGGCCGGCCTGCGCAGCTTTGTGGCCGATCGCAGCCCCGTGGTAGGATCGCCCGCCAGCCATCCCGCCTTCTTCTGGTTCGCGGCGCAGGGCGGATACGGTATCCAGATGGCACCGGCCCTGGCGCGGGTGGGGGCCAGCCTGCTGGACTATGGCGTGCTGCCGCCTGATATTGCCGATGCTGGCGTCACCATCGCTGACCTGTCGCCCGACCGCTGCCAGGGGGATTGACCCATGCGCCTGTTCATGGCCGTCGTGGCCACCGAAACCAACAGCTTCGCGCCCATGCCCACCGGCCTGGGCAGTTTCCAGGAATATGGCATCTATCATGGCGACGCCTCGCGCCGACCGGATACGGAGGGTGGGGCCTTCCTGCGCCATTGGCACCGCCGGGCCAAAGCGGCGGGGATCGAGGTGGTGGAGGGGCTTTGCGCCTATGCCCAGCCCGCGGGCCGCACCCTGGCCCCCGTCTGGGACGGGTTTAAGGCAGAAGTGCTGGACGGCATCGTCAAGGCCGGCCCCGTCGATATGGTCTTGCTGCTGCTGCACGGGGCCATGATGGCCGTGGGCCAGGATGATTGCGAGGGCGACCTTCTGGCTGCGATCCGGACACAGGTGGGGCCGGATGTGGTGATCGGGGCCGAACTGGACCCGCATTGCCACCTGTCGCCTTTGATGCTGGACAGCGCCGATATCCTGATCGCCATGAAGGAATATCCGCATACCGACGGGGTCGAACGCGCCGATGAATTGTTCGACCTGTGCCTGGCGACGGCGCGTCGTGAAATCCGCCCTGTGATGCGCGATTTCGACTGCCGCATGATCACGCTCTACCCCACTACGGTGGAACCGATGAAAAGCTTCGTCGCCGATATGAAGGCGGCGGAGGGTCATGACGGTATCCTGTCGGTATCGCTTGCCCATGGTTTCCCCTGGGGCGACACGCCCTGGACCGGCACGCGCATGTGGGTGGTGGCCGATGGCGACGCGGCAAAGGCAGCATCCACGGCCCGCGCGTTCGGCGAGCGGCTTTATCGACAACGGGAAACCCTGCGCCCCAATGTCATTGGT
>JAEMSB010000006.1:10844-12658 GCA_016463045.1 Niveispirillum sp. | reverse complement strand
CATTGGTATCGACGGCGCCCTGGACAAGGTTCTGGCTACCGCGAAGGTGCCTGGGCGTCCGGCGGTTCTGGCCGATGTTGCGGACAATCCCGGCGGCGGGGCGGCGGGCGACAGCACCTTCATCCTGCGCCGCCTGTTGGACCGGGGTATCGGCAATGCCGCGATCGGCTGCTTCTGGGATCTGGGCGCCATCAATATCTGCGTCAATGCCGGTATCGGTTCGCATTTCGATCTGCGGCTGGGCGGCAAGTGCGGCCCGGCCTCAGGATATCCCGTCGATCTGCCGGTCACTGTCCGCAACATCGTAAATAATCATGTCCAGACGGGTCTGGACCGGGAACCGACCGCACTCGGCCTGTCGGTATGGCTGGAAGGGCCGGGCGGCCTGCATATCGTGCTGGCCAGTCAGCGCAGCCAGGTGTTCCAGCCCGATGCCTTCACGGGTCTGGGCATCGACCTGTCGGGTCTGGACCTGATCGTGGTGAAATCGACCCAGCATTTCTATGCCGGCTTCGGCCCCATGGCCTCCATGGTCCAATATGTCTCCACGCCCGGCGCCATCGCCCCGGAATTCACCACTATCCCCTATCGCACGCGCGCCCTGGATTTCTGGCCGCGCGTGGCTGATCCGTTGGGTCTGGATACCTTACGGTAGTTCGCTCCAGTTGAGGGACTTGACCCCGGACGGCCCGCCGTCCGGGGTTTTTTCTTTACGGGGCTGCAGTTAGGGGGGACAGGGGTGCGATTGCTGACTTCCTGACCAATCCTTGCTATGATCCACCCCATCAACGCCACCCGTGTGCCCGTTCCATCCAACGCCCCCCATTGGGGGGCGCGGACGGGGCGTGAACGGCGAAACACCCCTTTATTTTCTGTTCCATCTGGTTGCACGAAGCCGATTTTCGGTCAGAGTGGACACGCCATCACCTCCGAATGATGGGTTTGCGACCCGGTCACCGCCGCTTGGCCACCGCCTCGATCTCCACCTTGGCGCCGGGCAGCATCAGGTCGGCCCGTACCGTGGATCGGGCCGGGCGATGGTTGCCGAAGCTGGCGGCATAGGCGGCGTTGAACGCCGGAAAAATCGGCGGTATCGGTCAGCCAGACCGTGGTCTTCACCACGTCCGACAGGTCCAGCCCGAAACTGCTCAGCACGCGGTTCAGGTTGGCCAGGACCTGTTCGGTCTGCCGGGCCACGTCATCGGGCGCCACGATGGCGCCATCGGCAGCAAAGGCCAGTTGGCCCGACAGGAAAATCAGGTCACCGGCAGGCATGGCGGGGGAAAGGGCAGGGGCGACGGACATGGGCTCAGAACTCCGCAAGGGGCAAAGAAAACCCCCGGACGGCATGGGCCATCCGGGGGCGGGAACGATTGAAACGGTTCAGTAATCCAGCGCGAAGCTGATCAGGTGGAACTGCTCGACGAAATAGAGGAAATAGGCAAAGATCAGGATCATCAGGCTGGCCCGGATACGCGCCCACCACCCGGCTGCGGGATCGGTCCACAGCTTCCAGGCGCGCCACCCCGCCGGCGGCAGGCCAAGCACACCCAGCAGCCCCGCCAGTTGCAGCAGCCGCAGGACCAGATCGATCTCTCCGAACATCAGCGGATCGATGGCCAGTGTCATGACGAGTGCAAAGCCGGTCAGGCAGCCCACCATCATCAGCGCCGATCCCCGGACCATCCGGTCGGCCAGCAGATGCTGGCCCGTCAGCGGGTTAGGCCGGCCATAGCGGCGGCGAACCAGGGCGGCCACGGGCCACCAGATGACGGCCAGCAGGGCGATACCCATGGCGATGCCCAGCGCCGGTA
>JAEMSB010000006.1:7156-10834 GCA_016463045.1 Niveispirillum sp. | reverse complement strand
GTTCCAGCCCTTGTTGATGCCCGTCGGCACCGGCTGAGCGATGAAGATGGCGGGGTAGTCATCGGTGGTGATGCCGGTAACGCGGCCATTCTCATCGGTCTTGGTGTGCATCAGGCTATCGGTGCCCACCTCCTGCCAGCGGTCGGGCGCCACCTCGCGCCAGCGCTTGGGGATTCCCGCATAATCCCGGAACAGGGTGAAGGTGGCGGTCCCATCCTCATTGGTGATCAGGTCGCCCTGGCCGAACAGGTTGATCATGCTGACCAGCGTGCCTTCAACCCGGCGCGACATGTAGAAGGTGCCCGACACAGGCACCTTGCGCGTCACCTGTTCGGTCTTTGCCGGTTCCGCCACCGCCTTGCCGGGGAAGTAACGGTCTGCGAACAGGCGGTGCAGTTCGTTGCGGATCGGCCCGCGCGACATGTCATCGCCCGTGCTGTTGAAGGAGATGTAGAGGCCCACCCCCTCGTCCAGCCACATGGACAGGTCGCTATGGAACAGGGTCGTGTCGCCGCCATGGCCCATGATGCGGTAGCCATTGCGGTTCTGCTCATAGAAGCCCAGGCCCATGGCCAGTTCCTGGCCGGGCAGAGGGCGGTACTGCGGCTTCCACATCTGCGCCAGGCTTTCCGGCTTCAGGATGCGCCCACCCGGCCCCTCTCCCTGGTTCAGCAGGGCGATCATGAACCGGCCCATATCCGCCCCGCTGGCCGACAGCGATCCGGCAGGGGCATGGTTTACGATCTCGAAGTCCTGCGCCGGCTCGCGGGAGGAGGTATAGCCCTTGGACATCAGCGGGGCCAGATGGGCGGGCAGGGGCTGCGCCATGCTGGAATGCTTCATGTTGGCGGGCGCCAGGATATGCTTGTCGATATAATCCTCGAACCTCTCCCCGCTGACCCGCTGCACGATCAGACCGGCCAGTGCGGTGGCATAGTTCGAGTAGGCGGGCACGGTGCCCGGCTTGTAGGACCGTTCCGGGACCCAGCGCGACAGCAGCTTTTCCAGTTCCAGCGGGTGATCCTGACCGCGCACGATCAGGTCGCGCACCGTCTCGGCAAAGCCCGCCGTATGCGTCATGACATGGCGCATGGTGATGGGTTCGGGCCAGCTATTGGGGATCTTGAAGTCCAGATACTGGTTGATATCGGTATCCAGATCGATACGCCCCGCCTCCACCTGCTGCATCACCGCGATCCAGGTGAACAGCTTGGAGATGGAACCGGGCCGGAATAGGTGCTTTTCCGGGTCCACCGGCTCGTTCGTTTCCCGGTCGGCAACGCCGTAGCCCTTGGCAAACAGGATCTGCCCATCCTTGACCACCGTCACCACGGCACCTGCAATGTCCCCGCGTTTCAGGGCATAGGGCAGGAAGCCATCGACCATCAGTTCCACATCTTCCCGGATCAGGGGATGGGCGATGGGGGCGGCCGTCTGTGCGGCGGCAGCGGTGCTGGCGGTGGCCGGGTCCTGGGCCATCACCGCCGGTACGGCAGACAGCCAGGTTGCGGCCAGAAGCGGAATGATCAGGCTTTTGCGCAATGTCATGGATTGGTTCCCTGTTCGTTGGTTTCTGTTTTGGTTCAAGTATTTGCCGCGCGGGCCAGCCGTTGGCGCACGTCTCGGTAGTGGGGCAGCGACCGCCACATGGCGAGCGCTGACAGCGCCAGCAGCGGAATGCCGGTCACGCTGATCGACAGGCCGACCGCCAGCGGATCGGCAAAGACATGGTCGGTGGTGACCGCCACCAGCGTCGGCCCCAGACCCAGCCCAAAGGCCGTATAGGCAAAGGCCTGCACCGCCGTCGTCATGCCGCGCAGTTCCGACGGCACCAGATCCAGGATGGCCGCGATGCCGACCCCGGCCCCGATGGCCAGCAGGAAGGCGTAGGCCGTGAACAGGACCAGCGTCAGGCCGACCCCCGGCATGACCCCGAACAGCAGGCAGGGCACGCCCAGGCTGACGGCGGCGGCGGCAACCATCGGCTTGGCGGTGGAATGGCCGCGTGCCTCCAGGAAATCGGCCAGCAGCCCACCGACAATGGTGCCCAGCCCCGCCACCCCGATCAGGATGGAGCCCAGCGCCGTTCCCGTCTCAGACGGGGTGAAGTCATGTACCCGCATCAGCAGCGACGGTGTCCAGCTATTGGCCCCGTAATCGACAATCTGGGTCAGAGTCAGCCCGCCCAGCAGCAGGCCGAATGCCCAGCGATTATCAACCAGATAGCGGCGCAGCGTATCCAAACCCGGCTTCACATCACCGCCCAGGCTTTCCTGCCGCGCCGGTTCGCGGATGGTGCTGACCAGCAGGGCCAGGACCACGCCCGCCAGCCCCAGGGTCAGCAGCACGGCACGCCAGGGTGCGACCCCGGCGGACTGTGCCAGACCGGACAGGGCGCCCAGGCTGAACACATCGATCAGGATACCGCCGACCAGCGTCGCCATGCCGGCCCCCATCACCATGCCACCGATGAAGATGGCAACCGCCGTGCCGCGCCGGTGCGGCGGGAACAGGTCAGGCACCATGGACAGCACGGCGGGCGCCAGCGCTGCCTCCCCGATCCCCACCAGGATACGGGCCCCGAACAACTGCCCATAGGACTGCGCCAGACCGCACAATGTGGTGGCCAGGCTCCACAGGCCGATACCGGCCAGGATCAGGTTGCGCCGCCCGTGACGGTCGGCATGCCGGCCCATGGGCAGGCCAGCAAAGGCATAGATGATGGCAAAGGCGGCGCCTTGAAGGAAACTCACCTGCGTATCGGTGATCGCCATTTCAGACCGGATCGGGGCGACCAATAGGTTCAGGATCAGGCGGTCGGTATAGGAAAGAACGGCGGCCAACGCGAAGATGACGATAGCGTACCAAGCGCGGGCATCCGCTTCCCGCTTAGGTCCCGGATCGGGCGGCGATGATAAGGACATCCCAGCTCTCCCTGTTGTTCTTTTCTTATATGAAAAATTTTTCCTAAAAGATAGTGCCACGTTGTACGGGTCTGATCCGGGATTGGGCGTAAGGCATACATTCTGTCTTGAAACAATATTGATCATACGAAAACGTCGCCAGCCCATCTATCGTTGGCGCCGATAGGATGGATCGGCAATCCCGACTTAACGGATGGGACAGCCCATGCCTATGTCGCCGTTCAACGCTGAACGCCATGGGATTGAAGATGAAGCTTGCAAGCCTTGACCTTGGTGGCCGTGACGGGCGGCTGGTGGTGGTTTCCCGCGATCTGGGCCGCGCCGTCGCCGCGACGGGCATCGCAGAAACCCTGCAGGCCGCTCTTGACGATTGGGCGGTGGCGGAACCCAGGCTGCTGGCCCTGTCGGCTGCGCTGGAGGCCGGTACGGCCCCGGATGCCTTTGCCTTTGACCCCACAAAGGCCCTGGCACCGCTGCCGCGTGCCTGGCAATGGCTGGATGGATCGGCCTTCCATGCGCATGGCGAACTGATGGCCAAGGTGTTTGGCATCACCAACCCGCAGCATGACAAGCCCCTGATGTATCAGGGCATGTCCCACCGCTTCATCGCCCCGGCAGCACCTGTGCCCTTTCCCACCGAAGCCGACGGCATTGATTTTGAGGGGGAGTTCGCGGTGGTAACCGGGGATGTCCCCATGGGAACCGATGCCGTCACCGCACGCGGGCATATCCGGCTTATCATGCTGGTCAATGA
>JAEMSB010000006.1:0-7146 GCA_016463045.1 Niveispirillum sp. | reverse complement strand
GGCGGAAATGGCAACCGGCTTTGGCTGGGTCCAGGCCAATCCCGCCTGTTCGGCGGCCCCCATCGCCATAACGCCGGATGAGTTGGGGGAAAGCTGGGCCGATGGCCGTATCCATCTGAACCTGCTGGTCGACTGGAACGGAGAACGTTTCGGGGCGGCCAATGGCGGGGCCATGGGCTTCTGTTTCGGGCAACTGATTGCCCATGCTGCCCGCACCCGCGACCTGTGCGCCGGCACCATCATCGGCTCGGGCACGGTATCGAACGAGAATTACCGGCAGGTCGGGTCGAGCTGTGTCGCCGAACGGCGCGGGATTGAGATGCTGGATGAAGGTGCCGCGCGTACCGGCTTCCTGCGTTTCGGCGACCGGGTGCGGATGGAGGTGCTGCGCGACGGACAAAGCGTCTTTGGCGCCATCGACCAGGAGGTCGTGAAGGGCTGAATGGAACCTATCGCCGTAGCCGATGCATTGTATCGGTATAAACGGCTTTAGTGATTTGTTCGGTGCGCTTATGGTTGGTGGCATGGAGGTCCGCGACGGCGGCCCTCCCCCCCAATCCACAATAAAGACCCGCCGAACTGGCGGGCATGTCCGGCTGCCGCCTCCTGGGTGGGTGGCCTGGGAGGAGCATGTGTCCTTGATCCGTAATGCGCTTGTCGTTGGCGGCGGCATCGCCGGCATGTCGGCCACTCTGGTGCTGTCACGTCTGGGTGTATCGGTTGATGTGATCGACCAGGACCCGGCCTGGCGTGTCTATGGCGCCGGCATCTCCATCACCGGCCCGACGCTGCGTGCGTTTCAGCGGCTGGATATCCTGGATGATTTCCGCCAGCACGGTTATTGCGCGGCCAGCACGCGCCTGTTCACGCCCACCGGCCACCCGATTGGCGAGGTGGCGATCCCGCCGCTGGCTGCTGACCTGCCCTCTGGTGGCGGCATCATGCGGCCCATCCTGCATGAAATCCTGGCCAGTCGTACCCGTAAGGCTGCTGCCGATATTCGCCTGGGCATTACCATCGATCACTATGCCGAGGATGCGGACGGCGCGGACGTGACGTTCAGCGATGGCCGCACAGGGCGTTACGATCTGGTGATCGGGGCCGACGGCATCTATTCCCGCACGCGCGGCCTGCTGTTCCCCGATGCGCCAAGGCCACGCTTCACGGGTCAGGCCTGTTGGCGCGTCACCGCCCCCCGGCCAGAGGGGGTGAAGGGTGTGGAGATGTTCCTGGGCGCGCCGATCAAGGCGGGCGTGAACCCCTGTTCGCCCGATCAGATGTATCTGTTCGCGCTGGAGGCCATTGCCCCCAGCACCCGCCATGCCGAGGCGGACCTACCCGGTCTTCTGCGCGCACGGCTGGCGGGGTTCGGCGGATCTGTCGGCTTTGTCCGCGATCAGATCAGCGACCAGTCGGTGGTGAATTTCCGCCCCTTGGAGACGCTGCTGCTGCCCGGTCCCTGGCATACGCGGCGTGGCCTGCTGATCGGTGATGCAGCCCACGCCACCACCCCGCATCTGGCATCGGGTGCCGGCATGGCGATGGAGGATGCGGTGGTGCTCGGCGATGTGCTGTCGGCCAGTGACAGCCTGTCCGCCGCGCTGAGCGCCTTCATGACCCGCCGTTATGATCGCTGCGCCATGGTGGTGAACAATTCCGTCCGCCTGGGCGAGATCGAGTTGAGCGGCGTCCATAGCGACGAACATCCCCGCCTGATGAACCAGACCATGGCCGCCCTGGCCCAACCACTTTGATATTGGGAGTGAGCTTGAGATGACCCGTGTGACGGATATCCGCTATGTCGGCTATGGCGTGACGGATCTGGAGGCTGAACGCGCATTCTACCGCGACAAGTGGGGCCTGCGCGAGGTGGCGGCCAAGGATGGCATGGTCTATTTCGCAGCCGAGGGCGCGCCGGAACTGTATGTCGTCCGCCTGCGTGCATCGGATGTGAAGCGGGTCGATGTCATCGCCTTCGCCGCTGACAGCAATGCCGATGTGGACGCCCTGCACGACAAGGTTGTGGCCGCCGGTTGCCGCGTGATCTTCGCGCCGACCGAAATGGCTTCCTTTGGCGGCGGCTATGGGTTTCGCTTCTTCGGCAAGGACGGCCTGACCTTTGAGATCTCCGCCGGGGTGAAGCAGGGGCCGTCGCGGCCCGTGCTGGCCAAGGAGGCCCTGCCGGAAAAGATCAGCCACGTTGTCATGCACTCACCCGATCACAAGGGTGCGGTGGATTTCTTCTGTAATGTCCTGGGCTTCCGCGTGTCGGACTGGCTGGGCGATTTCATGTGCTTCCTGCGCTGTAATGAATGGCACCACCGGGTGGCCTTCCTGCCGGGCCCGCCCTGCCTGAACCATGTCGCCTATGACATGCCGGACATGGATGCGATGATGCGCGGCGTGGGCAAGCTGAAAAAGGCGGAGGTCGAGCTGCGCTGGGGTCCGGGCCGGCATACGGCGGGCAACAACACCTTCAGCTATTTCACCACCCCGTCGGGCTTTGCCGTTGAATATACGGCGGAGCTGGAGAAGGTGGATGACGCCACCTGGGTCGCCACCGTGCACAAGCCGACGCCGGAAACCATGGATCAGTGGGGGGCCGGCAGCGGCGGGCCGCAGACCATGCCGCATCCCGCACCCGATGCCGGCCTGTTCCAGGCTGTGGGGGTCTGAACCATGGCTTTGTTCCAATACTTCCCCAACAATTACATCTGGAACCTGTCCGTCAACATCGCCATCGAAAGCGGTGGACGGGTGGGTGAGATCGAGGATATGTGCCGCCCCCTGCTGGAGGCGGCGGCGCGGGGGGAGGATGCCGGCACCGGCGCCTTCCTGGCGCAATGGGTTTCCATGGCGGACAAGCTGGTCGGTCTGGCCGGTGAGGATGAGGCACGGGGCCGTGCCCTTTCCGCCGGGGCCAAGCTGCAACGCGCCTCGCTCTACTACATCACGGCGGAGCGTATGCAGGGCCATGGCCATCCGGGCCGGGCGGAGACCTTCGCCAAGGGTCAGGACAGCTTCCGTCGCGGCACTGCCCTGGCGCGGGAGAATTGCACCCGCGTGGAAATCCCCTTCGGCGACAGCTTCATCCCCGGCCTGTTCACCAAGGCCGAAGGGGTGGATGGTCCCGCCCCGTGCGTCCTGTACGTGAACGGCCTGGATAGCTGTAAGGAACTGCTCTTCTGGTCCTGGCTGCCGCATGCCCTGGCCAAGCGTGGCATCTCCACCCTGTGTATCGACCAGCCGGGCACAGGCGAGGCACTGCGCGCCAACAACCTGTACGCCACGCATGAAACCGAACGCTGGGCCACGCCGGTTTTTGACTATCTGGCCGCCCACCCCGACGTGATCGCCGATAGGATCGGTATGGTCGGCATTTCCCTGGGTGGCTATTTCACGCCGCGCGCGGTGGCGTTTGAGCCGCGGTTTGCCAGCGGTGCCGTCTGGGGCGCCAATCATGATTGGCGGGAGGTGCAGCAGAAGCGCCTGAAGCGGGAAGGGGAAAACCCGGTTCCCCATTATTGGGGCCATGTGCGCTGGGTTTTCGGCGCCACCGATATGGATGATTTCTTCGCCAAGGCGGAAGGCATGCATCTGAACGGTGTACTGGACCGGATCAAGGTGCCGTTCCTGGTCACCCACGGGGCCAAGGACCGCCAAATCTCGGTCGATTACGCCCACCAGACCTATGATCAACTGGTGAACTCGCCCCAGCGTGAGCTGAAAATCTTTACCGAGCGGGAAGGGGGCGTGGAACATGTCGGGGCCGACAACATGTCGTTCGGCCGCGATTACATCGCCGACTGGTTCGCCGACACGCTGGGTGGACATACGGCGTGAGTGTGACTCTGCATAGGGCGGACGGGGTGGTGACGGTCGACGTCCCCCCCGGCCATTCCCTGTTCCAGGCCATCGCCGCCCGGAACCGTGAGATGATCACGGCTCTGTGCGGCGGTTGCTGCGTTTGTGGGACCTGCCGGGTGCGGGTTCTGGATGGTGATCCCGGTCCGATGGGTCCGGACGAGGCGCATCTGCGCCGGCAGCTTGCTATCACCGACCCTGCCATTCGCCTTGCCTGCCAAATGTGGCCCGGTTGCGGGCTGCGCGTTGATGTTATTCAGCCGGAGTAAGCGCCATGCCGCGCATCATCGATCTGTCGGTGCATCTGGAAAATGACGTGCCTGCCGACCCGCCCTTCATGCGGCCCAAGATCCGTTACGCCAGCCATGCCGAAGGGGCGGCTGAATATTGTCAGATGTTCCCTGGCCTGAAGGCCGAACAGCTGCCCGATGGTGAGGGCCCGGCGGCGGAGTGGGTGGAACTGACCACCCATAACGGCACGCATATGGACGCTCCCTGGCATTACCATTCCACGATGGATGGCGGCAAACGCGCCATCACCATTGATGAGGTGCCGCTGGACTGGTGCTTCCGGCCCGGTGTGAAGCTGGATTTCCGCCACCTTCCCGACGGGCATGTCGTCACGGCGGCAGAGGTGGAGGCCGAGTTGGCCCGCATCGGCCACACGCTGCAACCGCTGGATATCGTGCTGGTCAACACCGCCGCCGGTGCTGCCTATGGCCGCCCCGACTTCCTGGCTAAGGGCTGCGGTATGGGGCGCGAGGCAACATTGTATCTGGTTGAACGCGGCGTGCGCGTGACCGGTATCGATGGCTGGAGCTGGGATGCCCCATTCCCCTTCACCGCCGCGAAGTTCAAGGAAACGGGCGATGCGTCCCTGATCTGGGAGGGGCATTATGTCGGCAAGGATGTCGGCTACTGCCACATGGAAAAACTGACCAACCTGGAAAGCCTGCCCGCCACGGGCTTCACGGTTGCCTGCTTCCCCGTGAAGGTGCGGGCGGCATCCGCCGGCTGGACTCGCGCCGTGGCGATCATGCCGGATTGAGTGGGAAAAGCGGACGGTTGTAACGCTCGCGGGGCACCAGACAGATTCCGGTGCCCCGTATTCGTTTTAGAGTGCCCGGTAACGGAAATCACTGAAAGTGGCTGACCCTTGCCCCGCCGCGAACAGGGCTGGGCGCAGGCTTGCCAGATCGCCGATCGTGTTGGCGTGATAGCCCGATGTCTCTGCCCGGACACCATGCCGTATCCAGTCCGTTCCGTTCAGGCTGTAATAGTAAGTGACGATGTGGCGGTTATTAGTGATCCGCAGATGCAGGCGGTTGACCGCCGGTGCCGGTTCGCGCCAATGGCTTTCCTTGCCGCCATTATAGGTCTTCATGCGTTCGCCATTGATCCCCAGGCCCAGGAACAGACGGTCATTGAAGAACAGCAGCAGGCCCGCCTCGCCCTTGCCGTCCAATGCGACGGTGACCGAAATCTCATAAGCATGGTCGCCGGCGATCTGGGTCAGGGGGGAGCAATCATGCGGCCCATTGCCCTTGCCACGCATGACAAGTCCGCCCTTGGTCAGGCTGGCCCGTTCAATTTCATTCGGACCACCGGCATAGAAACTCCACCGGGAGCCAAAGGACGGCTTTGAGAAGTCGTCGGAACGGGCCACCCCATGGGGGGCGGACGGGATATTCAGCGGCTTTCGCAACGGATGCGCAAGGTCGCCACCCGTGGCCTTGAACCATCCATCCTCCGTCCATTCGACGGGTTCCATCAGCGTCTGCCGCCCCAGGGTGCGGTAGCCGTTTTCATAGCCGTGATAGACCATGAACCATTGGTCCCCTGGCCCACAGACCAGGGTGGCATGCCCGCGCGACATCCAGCGTTCGTTGGCGTCCGTGGTTCTGACAATCGGGTTGTGTGGGCAGTTTTCCCAGGGCCCATGGACGGACCGTGAGCGTGCGGCGATGACCATATGGCCGGTTGGCGGGCCGGCGGTGCCGCCAACAGCACTGATCAGATAGAACCAGTCCCCCCGCCGCAGCAGTTTCGGCCCCTCCAGCGCATAGGCTTCCGTGATCCAGTCATCGGGGTAGCGCCAGCCGTCATAGACCTTTTCCACCGGCCCGATGGTGGACAAACCATCATCGGACAGGCGAACACGCCTGATACCCGAAAGGAACAGGTAGCGGTGCCCATCCTCACCGACCAGATGGCCCGGATCGATCATGCCCCGCAGACCAAGATCAATCGGCGCACTCCACGGCCCTGTAATGCTCGGCGCATGAATGACATAGATATTGATCGGTGCCGGCAGGGTTGTGGCCCATGGAACCTTCAAGAAGGGGATATAGATATAATACCGGTCCTTATGTTTGATCAGATCGACGGCAAAGACCATTCCAGGCGGCTTTTCCAAGGCCGTGCAGAGCGGGGTCCAGTTCACGAGATCGCGTGAATGCCAGATCAGCAGGCCCGGTGACGCTTCGAAAGACGAATGCGTCATGTAGTAATCATCCCCATCCTTCAGGATGCTGGGATCGGGGTGGTCACCGGCCAGGATCGGGTTCAGAAAGGTTCCGTCGCCAAGGTCGGCACGACGCTGCCCCTCAATCCCACGCGCCCAGTTGGTGGCCTCCGCCCTTTCCCCCGGTGTATCGGCTTTGGCTGAAAAAAGCCCAAGCGCCGAAGCCGGCATGGCCGCTGAACCGGCCAGTGCCATGCGGAACAGGTCACGTCTGGTGCTCATGTTTCCTCCATTGTTGTAATCTGCTTGTGGCGAATTTTCAGAGTTCCGCCTTTTTCTGCGCGTGGGGCGACGATGGTGTTTCTCCATCATCCCAAAGCCGCTTTGATCAGCGCGCCCACATCGCCATCGTCGCGGAAACCCGCCGCCAGTGCCTTGTCGGCATGAAGCGGCGGCTGCCGCCCGAACCGTGCTTCCACCGCCAGATCAGGGGTATAGGTGACATCGACGGGCCCGAAGCGGTCGGCCAGGGCGCCAACCAGTTCCCCGATGCGCAGGCGCAGGACCGGTGGCAGCCAGACCCGGCCCTGTCCGGGCAGGCTGGCGGCATGAAGCAGCGCATCCACGGCGGACGCCACCGACATCCACCAGCAGACAGCATCGGGGCCGACCGGCAGGGTCACGGGCCGCCGTTCCGCCGCCGCCCACATCACCTCGCTCATGAAGGCGGAGATCAGGCCCGACGGGGCGGGCGGACGGGCCACGATGCCGGGCAGGCGCAGGCTGCACCCGTCGATGAAGCCACGCCGGCTATAGTC
>JAEMSB010000791.1 GCA_016463045.1 Niveispirillum sp. | reverse complement strand
GTCCTTCCCTGGCCATGGCGGCGGTTCATCCGCCTGCCCTGTTTATCGCCGGTCGTTGGTTCGCATCCGTGCCACAGGAACAAAGTTTGTTCCGTTTCCTGTTTCCACCGCTTGCGTTCCGTTTCAAACCATGCATAGTTTCTTATGACACCGGTGACAATTGGCAAGCAAAATCGCCCGTCGCTGATGCAAAAAGGGGATAAACGGTGCGGCGAAGCACCGAGGTCCCGAACAGGAGGAGGAATCCCATGTCCCGTATCCATCGTGGCCTTAGCCGCGCAATTCCTTATGGTGTCTCGGCTTTCGCCCTGTCCATGGCCGTTTCCGCCACAACAGCGCAGGCCCAGCAAGCCCCGGCCCAGACCGACAGCGGCTCGGTCCTGGAAGAAATCGTGGTTACCGGTTTCCGCGCCAGCCTTGCCAACTCGTTGAACATCAAGCGTAACGAGGCCGGTGTCGTTGATGCGATCAGTGCAGAGGATATTGCGGATTTCCCCGATACCAATCTGGCCGAAAGCATTCAGCGTATCCCCGGCGTTTCCATCGACCGCGACGCGGGCGAGGGCCGTTCGCTGACCGTGCGTGGCCTGTCATCGGAATTCACCCGCACCCGTATCAACGGGATCGAGGCGCAGGCAACCACCGGCGCCACCGACAGCTCTGGTGGCACCAACCGTGGTCGCGGCTTTGACTTTAACGTCTTTGCATCAGAGTTGTTCAACAACATCACGGTGCGCAAGACTGCCTCCGCCGAAGTCGAAGAAGGATCGCTGGGCGCCACGGTCGATCTGAAAACCTCGCGTCCTTTCGATTTCGACGGCTTCACCGCCGCTGCCTCTGCCCAGGCCGGCTACAATGACCTGTCGGAGAAGGTGGATCCGCGCGGTGCCGTCCTGCTGTCCAACACTTGGCTGGATGATCAGGTGGGCGCACTGCTGTCGGTCGCCTATTCGGAGCGTGACCTGCTGGAAGAAGGGTTCAGCTCTGTGCGCTGGGGCCCCGCTAATGGCGATAACGGCTTCCAGAATCCGGCGGCCCTGCCCGGCGGTGCCTCTTCTGCCGGCGGCGTCTTCCACCCGCGCATCCCGCGCTATGGCCGTCTGGTCCATAACCAGGAACGCACCGGCGCCACCCTGTCCTTGCAGGCCAAGCCGAACGAGGGCAACACCACCGTCAGTTTCGACGTGCTCTATTCCAAGCTGGACAGCACGCGTCAGGAAAACTTCCTGGAAGCCTGGTCGCTGAGCCGCAACGCGTCTCAGGGCGGCAAGCCGGAAGTGGACATTGTCCAGGCCGTTGTCGATCCCCAGACCGGTGAAATGGTCTATGCCAAGCTGGACGACATGGACATCCGGTCCGAACAGCGCTTCGACGTGCTGAAGACCGAGTTCACGCAATACACGCTGAACGTGGATCACGAGTTCAGCGAGACGGTACGCGGCAGCGTGACGGGCGGACGGGCCAAGTCGAAGTTCGACAATCCTGTCCAGACCACGGTCCTGATGGACCGGCAGAATACCGATGGCTACAGCTGGGATTTCCGCCAGAATTCGAACCTGCCGCTGATCGATTACGGGTTTGACGTCACCAATCCGTCCAGCTGGACGTTCACTGGCCCGACCGGCGCCAATCCCCGGTCGGAAATCCGCATGAACCCGACCTTCCAGACCAACACCTATGACACGGCACAGGGTGATCTGGCCTGGGACATCAATGACACGTTCAGCGCCAAGGGCGGTGTCAACTGGAAGCGGTTCAAGTCCGACGCCCAGGCCTTCGCCCGCCCGTCGGCCACCAGCAATGT
>JAEMSB010000270.1 GCA_016463045.1 Niveispirillum sp. | reverse complement strand
GTCTGATAGGGCAGGGCAACGGCGCTGCTGCCGCCCGTGGCCGGCATCTGCAGGATGTTTGTAACGCCACCGATAATGATGGTCTGGGCAGCACCGGACAGAGCCAGCGTCTGCGACCCGGTCATCAGGGTTTCTACACCAGAAACAAAGATGGTGGCAGCAGTATCGGCCAGGGTAATTATGTCGATGCCAGTTCCACCCAGCAGTGTTTCCACCGCAGATATGGTCGAGGTGCTGCCATTGCTGAGCAGGGTGACCACGTCTTGGCCGCTGCTGCCCACCAGTGTCGAGAGCATGGCTGCGGAGACGGTGTTGCCACTTGTGGCAAGCACTACGGCACCCGAACCGGAACCGATCAGAGTTTCCACAGACGACACAGCCGTGGTGCCGCCGCCAATTGCGACGGTGTCGTTGTAGGCACTGCCGATTAGGGTTTCGATATCCTTAACTGCCAGGGCCGTGGCAGCACTTGTCAGCCGGACGAAATCATTAAATTTACTGGCGCCCACAAGGGTGCCCAGCATATCGACACTGAGGGTTGTCCCCGTGGTCTGGCTGCTGCTGATGATGTTTGTGGCGTCGCCACCGATCAGGGTCTCGATGGAATCGATGTTTGCCGTCGTCGTGGTTCCGGAAAGGAACCGGACCGTGTCGGCACCGCTGCTGCCGAATATCTCTTCCACCGCTGCGGTGGCCACCGTGCTGGCACTGGTTAAATAGACGGTATCAGAATTCTTGCTGCCAATGATGGTTTCGATACCAGCGATCTGAATGGTGTTGGATGCCAGTGCAACAGCTGCCAACGCGACGACGTCAGTGCCACTCGTACCGAGCAGCGTTTCCACGAGGCCGATAGTTATCGTCTTGGCATTGGTATCGGCCAGGATAACATAATCATTGTAGCTGAAACCGTTCCCATTCAGGGTTTCGATCTGCGATACGCGGATGGTGTTACCATTAGACGACCCTGCCGCGGTCAGGGAGACAATGTCCTGCCCGGCCGAACCGATCAGGGTTTCGACCAGGGATACCAGCATGGTGCTAGCAGCGGTGGCGGCCGCCAGTGCCGTGTCACCGATGATCTGGGTGACCCGGCGTTCGTCCATCGTGACAACGTCAACACCGCTGGTGCCAATCAGCGTGTCGATATCAGCAACGGTGATCGTGGTGTTGATATCGCTAAGCAAAATCGCGTCGCGGACACCCGTCCCGCCGGCGATATACTCGATGGCAGATATCAGCATCGTCATGGCGCCGGTGGAACGGTTGATCGACCCGTTCTTGAATCCACCTGTAACGACGTCATAGCCGCTGCCGCCGATCAGCGTGTCGACGAACCCCACACCCAGGGTGTTGCCGCCGCTGCCCAGCGAATAGGCATCGTTCTTGGTGCCATTGCCGAGCAGAATTTCGGCACCCACCACCATGGCGGTGTTGCCGTCGACGCTTGAAATGGTGGCGAAGACATCCAGGGCGCCGCCGCCAATAATGGTTTCAACCAGTCCGACAGTTGTCGTGGTGCCGATGGTGGTGGCGGTTATGGCGACATCTTTGCCGCTACCGCCCAATAGCGATTCGACGAAGCTTATGGAGACGGTGTTGCCGCCGGTTGCGGCCAGCGTGATAAAATCGGTGCCGCTGCTGCCGCCGATAAAGGTTTCGATGCTAGATGCATTGATCGTGCTGCCGAAGATGCCGAAGGTCAGGACATCCCGGCCGGTATTGCCGATGAGGGTTTCAAGTCTGGCGATACCCAGCGTATTGCCGCTGGTTCCGCCCAGGGTGATGACCTCCGGTGCCTTGAGATTGGTGCCACCATAAAGGTGGTCCAGGTTGGTGACGGTCATGGTCTGGCCGTTGGTGTTCAACACCAGGCCCTGGGTGCCGCCGACACCCTTCACGAAGGAATATACGGTACCCGCCGTCAGGGTTATGTCCGCACCACCCGATAGGGTCAGTGTACCACCAGCAGCCATTTCCGTTCCTCACCCTGCCTGACCGACCCAGCCTATCCCAAAGGCGTAGGTCCTGATTCAGCCGATAGAATCAGCCGAATCATAATTCATACTCCGGTATTACCCTATCGGAGCAGTGACGGAAACATAAAAACCAGCATAAGCGCAGAGTAAGCCTATATCTTCGGGATACATGTCACAGCACTCTGAAAGGAGGACATCAGGAATCCCGAGAGAGTCGAACTATTCGGTGGGATAGGTTGGGGGATATGGAATAAATTTTAACTAATCTTTCTGAATTCCTCTATTTGGTGTGAACTGGTTAATGTGTACCTGTTAACTTGGAAAATTACCGATCCCTGAAAATTACCGATCCCTAATGAATTATGTCAAAAGGACAGGTGAGCCCCAGGGTTGATAAGGGACCAGCTGTGCGACGGCACGGTCCGGCCGCAGAAAGCACGATGCGCGGTCATTCAGCAGGCTGGCTGTGAAGGAGAAGGTGCTGTTGGACACGGCCAGGATGTCGGCAGCACATAAGGCCTGGAAATCATTAAGAAAGCCTGCGCCATCGATCGGGGCAAGGCCCAGGCCGGCTGCCGTCAGCGGCTGGTAGCGGGAAAAGGCGGGGACAATCCTGTGATCATCGGTCGCGATATAGAGAATGGGGTTGCGCAGGCTGGGCCATACGGTGTCCAGCCATGCCAGATACCAGGATTCCGGTGCGATCCAGAAGGGGCCCCAGCCGAAATCACCGCGCCGCAGATGCAGCGATATGATGGTTTCCCCTGTTTCTCGCAACCGTGCCTCCACCCGCGCGAAGCGGTCGCGCCAACGCGGGCCGCGGGTGAAAATCTGCCGAAAGGCGGTGGCATGCGGGGCCAGGGGGCTGGTGTCGCCACAGAAATAGCCGTCGATGTCATGCCCGGCAGCCTGGGCCGTTGCATCTGCCGCCAGACCGACGGCCAACCCCGCCTCCTCCTCCGACAGGCGGGGCAGTACCGGCCCTGGAAGCGGATCGTCCAGGTCGAACAGATACCGCCCGATCCAGGGCGGGGTTTCCAGGCTCAAGCCATGGCGACTGGCATAGAGGTGTGCCACGCCATATTGCAGGATCTGGTTGCCGAACCTTCCATTGCTGCCCAGGCGTGTCAGGGCCAGCCGCCGCTCCGGCGCGGTTGCGGGCGTACGCGGGGGTGGTGCCAGCCCCCATTGCCGTTCCAGCAGCAGCAGAGCGCGGCGGGTGAACGCCTCCCCAAAGCCGGCATTGCAGGCGATGGCCCGGTCCCATGCGGCAAGCGCGTCTGATGGGCGGCCTGACGCTTCCAATGCGGCGGCGCGGGCGGCATGTGCGTCATAAAGGCCGGGCGACAGGCTGACGGCGCTGTCCGCCGCAGCCAGCGCTTCTGCCACTTCTCCCTTATCCAGCAGCAGGCCCGACCATTCCACCTGATATTCAGATTGGGCTGGCAAGGCTGCGATCACATGGCGCAGATTGTCGGCGGCCTCTTCCCGCTGACCCAGCCGGCGCTGCGCGCGGGCCAGCAGGAACCGGGCATTGGTATTACCCGGTGCCAGTTCCACAGCACGGCGCAGGTGGGGGAGGGCGGCATGGGCGTCCCCATCTTCCAGCAGCACCAGACCCAGATTGACGCGAGCCGGCGCCAGAAGCGGCCTGAGGCCGACGGTACGCAGGAAGGCGGTTCTCGCCTCCGCCCACCGTGCCAGACGGTGCGAAACAATGCCCAGTTGGAACCACGCGTTGGGTGAAGCCGGATCGGTGTCCGTGGCCTGTCGCAGCAGCGCATGAGCGCCCGCATCATCGCCCGCCGCCGTCCGTTCAGCGGCCAGGGTGACCAGGGTGGTGGCGCTGGCGGCCCGGTTCTGTTCCGTGGGCCCTTTCCCTGATGAAAGGATATGCAGTCGGCGCCGGATCAGGATTTCGATGGCCATGAAGCGACCATCAACCTCCGCCCCTTCGCCAGGTGCGCGCCCGCTGACCATTTCCGTTTGCATGCGGTCCAGGACATTGCCGGGGCGCATCCGGTAAAAGACCGTCTTGATCCCGATACTCACCCCCTGCAACAGCAGCGCGATGGCGCGTGAATAGGCGACATCATCAGCGGTGGCGGGCCAGAAGGGTGTTTCCTCTGGGAAGCCACCGGTACGTTCATGCGCCTCGCGGCGGATACAGAGATTGCAGGGATATGTCCGGATTGACGCTTCACGCCAAGCCGTGGAGACCTGGGCATCGATCCGGTCGAACAGCATGTCCGTGCGCACATAGTCCCATTGCGGATTGGCATCCAACGCACCAGCGGTGACATGGAAATGCCGCTCCAGGAAGCAATCGTCGGCATCCAGGAACCAGAGATAGGGACCCAGGGCCGCGGCGGCGCCAGCATTTCGGGCGCGGCCCGCCCCCCGGTTCTGGTTATTCACGATTAGCGCCAGTCCCTGGTCGGGATGTGCACGTCCCCAGGCCCGGACCACATCCACGGTATCGTCGGGTGAGGCGTCATCCACCACCACAATATGGACCTGCGCATCCTCCCGCCCCGACGCTTTCCGGTAATGGGACAGGGTGGTCAGGATACTGTCCAGGCTTTCCGCAATGGTGTCCGCCGCCCTGAAGGCGGGGATCACCACGGTGCCGATAACGCCATATTGCTGCCGGTGTGTGGCGAGTGCCGTCAGTGCAACGCTGATACCGCTGTCGGGCGGCGCGACGGCGCCGGCTTTCGGCAGCATGGCAATGGCTTCACCTTCCCGCCCCAGGATCAGCCATACGGTCGCCAGCAGCCGCGCCAGATGTCCGGACGGCGGAATGAACCCGGCCAGCCATTCCAGATAGGTTGCCGCTTCGTCAAAGCGTCCCGGGTCCAGCAGAGCTGATATCTGGTTCAGCGCCACATGTAGGGTGGCATCGGTCTGCTGCGTGAAGGCATCGTTATTTCCATGCAGGCGACAGGCGCGGCGAAACAGCCTCATCGCACCAAGCCCATCCCCCACGTCGCGCAGATGTGCCGCCAGATGCTGAAGGGCCATCTCATCGGCCGGGTTATCCGCCAGAAGGCGCTGGCATTCCGCCGGGTTCATTCGCATAGCCGTGCCCATGCCGATCTCGTCACGCATTCCATAGCAACCAAACTATGCTAACAGGAATGAAAAGCTGAATGCCGTTGTGGTTCAAAAGGTCATGAGATTAGCCTTCCTCGACACAACATTTGGCGATTACACGCCGCAGACGATGCAGGCCGCCCCATTGGGCGGTG
Source organism: Niveispirillum sp. (assembly GCA_016463045.1). Lineage (GTDB taxonomy): Bacteria > Pseudomonadota > Alphaproteobacteria > Azospirillales > Azospirillaceae > Niveispirillum. The sequence goes on along the minus strand of JAEMSB010000270.1, from coordinate 1,429 downwards.
TGCAGTCAGCGGCCTGTTATCTGGCGGTTGCCCTGGCCAGGATGGGGGTGGACGTCACGTTGGTGAACGGCACCACGGCACCGGGCATGGTCGATGGTGTCATGTGTCGCCACCATGGCACGATGCCTGTTTCCCTACTGGCACGGTTTGACGTGCTGGTCATCATGGGCGGCTGCGACACAGACAGTGTCCGCAATCTGCACGCAGCCCGTGATGGGCGTTGCCGGATCGTGCTGTGGACCCAGCATGCCGGCGATCAGCCTGCCATTGCCAATCTGGCAGACCCCGATACGGCCCGCCTTTGGGATGCGTTCATTTTTGTGAGCCGGTGGCAGCGTGAGGACTATATCCGCCGTTTCCGGCTGCCCCGCCACCGCTGCCATGTTATGCGCAATGCCCCTGCGCCGTGCTTTGCCGGGCTGTTCGCAGCGGGGGAGCGGATCAGCGCCGCCAAGCCCTGGCCGCCGGTCCTGGCCTATACCAGCACACCGTTTCGGGGCCTGGATGTGCTGCTGGCGTCTATGCCCCTGATCCGTGCGGCCATTCCGGGTACGCGCCTGAAGGTGTTTTCATCGCTGGAACCCTATCAGGTACCGCTAGAGCGTGATCCTTATGCCGCACTTTATGAGCAATGCCGGGCAACGGAAGGGGTTGAGTATGGGGGCAGCCTTTCCCAGCCATCGCTGGCGGCGGCCCTGCGGGATGTCACGGCGCTGGCCTATCCCAACCGCTATGCCGAGACATCCTGCATCAGTGTGATGGAGGCGATGGCGGCGGGCTGTCTGGTTGTCTCCAGCCAGTTGGGTGCTCTGCCGGAAACGGCGGCGGGGTTTGCGCGGCTGATCCCCGTGCCGCCGGACCCGGCACAGCATGCAGCGCGGTTCGCCGATGCCATGGTGGCCGAACTGCGCCGTCACCATGAACAGCCTGAAGAGACAGAGAGACGCCTCCTGGCGCAGATGCATCATGCCGATGCAGCCCAGGGCTGGACCCGGCAGGCGCAGCGCTGGCTGTCCTTGCTGTCTGACAATGCAAGCTGGCAGCCGCCGGTACAGGAGATTGGAGAACTGCTGCAACTGCTGCGGCGGGCGATGGCGCTGGGTGACCATGATGCCATGGCCGACCTATGCCAGCGTATCTTGTCGCTAGACCCCACCCATGCCGGTGTTTGGCGCATTCTGGCCCAGGTGCAATCAGCGCTGGCCCAGCATGCCAGGGCATTGCTGTCCCTGGGCCGCGCCTCCCGCCTGGAACCCGTCAACCCGGCGGAATGGCAGGGTGGCATTCAGATCCTGCTTGCCGGTGTGGTCGCGGGGATGGACGGGACGCCGCTGGCCCTGCGGATCGCGGCGTTACGCGGGGTGCGTCCCCTGCTGTCGGGTGATGCGGTTTGGGCACAGCAACTGACCATCGCTGCCCGACACTTGGC
>JAEMSB010000790.1 GCA_016463045.1 Niveispirillum sp. | reverse complement strand
GCCATGGCCAGGGAAGGACACCGAAAATGGCGCATGCAAAACGGTTGCGGACAGGGGTGGCGCTGCTTGCCCTGTTGACGGGGGCCTTGCCTGTGGCAGGGGCGGATACGCCCGATGGGCTGCTGTTCCGGGTCACGGGCGACAAGGGGCTGGTGGCCGACCGTGCCGTGGGCGACGCGCGCCCCACCTTCGCCGACAAGGTGGCCGTGGTGTCACAGGGCGGCGCGTCCGGTGCCTATCTCCAGGCTGCCGATGATCAGGTCCTGGCCTGGGCCGCCCCCGGCAATATCAGGGCGCAGCGCGGGACGCTCAGCTTCTTCTGGCGGTCGCGCTATCCCGTTGGCAGCAATCAATTTCCGCTGTTTCGCGTGTCCTTTGCCAATCACAGTAGCTGGGACATGGTCTTCCTGCGCCTGGACTGGAACGGCAAGGGGTTCGACGGATTCGTGACGGATACGAATCTGGCCCGCGTGCGGGTTTCCTGGGAAATGCCCGCCGCCCCAGCGCCCGACGCCTGGACCCATATTGCCTTTGCCTGGGACGAAGCGACGGGGGTGCAGCTTTATGTAAACGGCACCCTGGTGGCCCGCAAGGATCAGCCGGCCTCCCTGGATGCCAGCCTGGATCAGTTCGGGCCGCACAGCCGCATCATCAGCCCGATCCAGGTGCAAAGCCGGTATAATTTCCTGCGCGGCGGCGATATCGACGATATCCGCATCCATGACCGCGCCCTGGACGCGGCATCCATCAAGACCCTGGCCCAGGGTGGGGAACCGGTGTCATTGCCGGCGGCGCCGGATGGCTGGTCCGCGTGGGCACATCGCAACGGCTTTGACCGTCCCGACGATCCGCCGCCCTATCTGGCCGATGCCAGCACACGCATCCGCAAGGTGGAGTTCACCGAACAGCGCGATATCGCGCAGCGCATGTGGAAGGGCAATGACGGTATCCGGGAAACCACCTGGCCCGGTGTCTATAACCGTTCCCGTCTGGCGGGTCGCCACGATTATTTCACCCTGCCGGACTGGAATGTCTATTCCATGGGTGGCAAGTCCGGGACCTGGTTCCTGCCCGATGAACCGTTCAATCAGGTCGAAATCCAGGGCGCTGCCTATGGCAAGCTGGGCTGGGTGAAGGGGGCCAAGGTTCCGGAAGGAAATGGCCAGATCACCACGGACGGCGACCTGCTTACCAAACGGCGGGCGGGGACCGAACGCAGCACCACCCGCCTGAAGCAGGAGGCGGCAGGCGGTGCCCTGCGCTTTGTCAACGAGGCCCAGGAAACCCCGATCCAGGAGATCGGTGCCTATCATGTCGGCCCTGGCGCGGCACCTGCCGGGCTGGGTGATTTCCATTTCAACCTGCGTCTGGCGGCAGAACCGGATTTCACCGCCATCCTGCCGCTGCGTCGTTTCATTGAAGGCCGCTATCCGGAGGGGGAACGCGACGTGATCGTCGCCATTCCCGATGGCGGCGTGCCGACCCGCAAGCGCGTGACGCCGCCGGCAACCAAGGGCCGGCCCGTGGCCCATATCGCCATTCCAATGGATTTCCGCCGGCAGGAGCCGGGCCTGCCGCTGTACCGTGCCAGCACGGAAGGGTTTGAGAATATTGGCGGCCTTGATGGGATCGAACTGGTGATCCCGGCCCTGGACGTGAAGCCGACGCACAAGGGCGGACTGGTCGCCCTGAACATCCGGGTGAAAGACCCGCTGACGCCTGAACGCGACCTGTTGGATGTCAATGTCGCGGTCAAGCCGGGAGAGGCGCGCACCCTGTGGCTGGATACGCGCGACCGCATCCTGCCG
>JAEMSB010000789.1 GCA_016463045.1 Niveispirillum sp. | reverse complement strand
GTCCTTCGTCATCGACGGCACCCTGCCGGGGCTGACCGTGGATCGCATCGATCCGGTGGTGGAAACCGCACGCTATATCGAAAAAATCATGGCCAGCCGCGGTCACACCCTGGACGCCGATGCCCAGGCCCTGCTGCGGGAGGATCTGGCGTCCCCCTGCACGGAGGAGGTGGCGGTTTTCCACGCCTTCTCTCGCATCGTGGCGGAGGCACGGGACAGTTTCGTCATCGTTGACACGGCCCCCACGGGCCACACGCTGCTGCTGCTGGACGCCACGGGCGCTTATCACCGGCAGATGACACACCAGATGTCCGGCATGGCCGGTCGCATGGTGACGCCGCTGATGCGCCTTCAGGATCCGGCCTATACCAAGATCATCCTGGTCACCCTGCCCGAAGCCACGCCCGTGTCAGAGGCCGCGTCGTTGCAGCATGATCTGGACCGGGCCGGCATTCGACCCTTTGCCTGGGTGGTTAACCGGTCCATGGCGGCCAGCGGCACGCGCGACCCGATCCTGGCATCGCGCGTGGTGGGGGAAAAGGCGCAGATCGCGCGGGTGCGGCGGCGCTATTCCAACCGCGTCTTCGCCCTGGCCTATCAGCCCAAGGCGCCGGTCGGCCTGGCGGCGCTACGCCGGATCACTGACCCGGCACCCTGATCAGTCCAGCGCGAACACCATCGCCTTCAGATATTGCGTCTCTGGCAGAAGCGGGTGGACCGGGTGGTCGCTACCGGCACCGGCGAAGCGCAGGATGCGGCCCTGGCGGCCAGCCTCGCCCAGGCCACGGGCCACCTCCGTATGGAACAAGGGCGGCTCCATATTGTGCGAACAGGATGCCACCAGCAGCATGCCGCCGGGGGCCACCAGACGGGCGGCGGCCTTGGTCATGCGGCGATAGGCGCGGCTGCCCACGGCCAGGTCCTTCTTGGACTTCACAAAGGCCGGCGGGTCGGCGATCACCACCTCGAACGTCCTTCCTTCGGCCACCCACTGGTCCATCAGATTGAAGGCGTCACCCTTTTCCGCCGTCACGCGGTCGGCCACGCCATTGGCCTCCGCCGCCTTCATGGCGATGGAAAGCGACAGGGCCGAACGGTCGACCAGCGTGACATGCGATGCGCCGCGCTTGGCGGCCAGTACGCCGAAACCGCCAGCGTAGGTGTAGAAGTCCACCACAGAGCGGCCCTGGCAGAGATTGGCGATGAAGGAACGGTTGTCGCGCTGATCAAAGAACCAGCCCGTCTTCTGCCCTTCCGACAGGTCGGCAAAGAAGGTGGCACCGTTTTCTTCCAGCGGGATCAGGCCCTGGACGGAGCCCTTCACCACCTTCACCTCTTCCGGCAGCCCTTCATAGGACCGGGCCGTGCTGTCATTGCGCAGCACGATGGAAGACGGGTTCAGCACCTCGTCCAAGGCGGCCAGGATCATGGGCAGACGGCGGTCCATGGCAACATTGTTGGCCTGCACCACCACGATATCGCCATAACGGTCGATGATCAGGGCCGGCAACCCGTCGCTTTCGGCATGGATCAGGCGATAGAAAGGCCGGTCATAAAGCCGTTCGCGGATTTCGAGGGCGCGGCGGATGCGGCGCGTGAAAAAGGCCGTGTCGATGGCTTCTGCCGGATCGCGGGTCAGAAAGCGCGCGCAGATCAGGCTGTGCGGATTGAAGGCGGCCAGACCCAGGGTGGCACCGCCCGCGTCGGTGACGCGGACAATGGACCCCGCAGGCAGCGCCTTGGCCGCCTTGTCCATGTCCACCTCGTTGGAATAGACCCAGGGATGGCCATGCTGCGCGCGCTTATGC
>JAEMSB010000269.1 GCA_016463045.1 Niveispirillum sp. | reverse complement strand
GCACCAGGCCTTTCTGCGCCGGCAGGCCGGTGGCGCACGCGCCAATCTGAAACTGCGAGACCTGTCGCATATGGACCTGTCGGGGTTCGACCTGGCGGATGCCGACCTGTCGGGGGCCAAGCTGTTCGGCACGCGGCTGGAAGGAGCGAACCTGTCGGGCGCCACGCTCTATGCCGCCGATCTGCGTCTGGCCAATATGGAAGGAGCGGACCTGCGCAAGGCCGATCTGCGCGGCGCCTGTCTGCGCGGCGCGGTCCTGACCGAGGCGATCCTGTCCGACAGCGACCTGCGCGATGGCACCATCATGCATGTGCGCAAGAATGGCGACATCGCCGCGCATGAGTTTGAGACGGTGTCGGTGAATACCGAACTGTCGGTGGCAACCATCCGGGCCGCCGACCTGTCACGCGCCAAAATCTCCAACGCATTCGTCATGCAGACGGACCTGACGGATGCCATCCTGCGCGGGACCAAGTTCGTGCGCGCCAACCTGTCCAATTCCAACCTGACGGGCTGCGACCTGACGGGTGCCGATCTGCGAGAGGCGAACCTGTCGGGGGCCAGGCTGTCGGGCGCGAACTTAACGGGGGCGGAACTGAATGCGACCCGCTTCCTGGGTGCCGACCTGATCGGCGTGATTATGGATGATGTGACGCGCCGCGCCGCCAATCTGGACGGGGCCATCCTGTCGCGTGAATTATCCAGCGATGGACGGCCCTTGGAACAGATCCTGGCCGATCACCGCATCTGGGTAGACAGCCAGGGACGTGACGGTATCCGGGCCGACCTGTCGGGGGTCGACCTGTCGGGCCGCGACCTGTCGGGACAGACATTGTCGGCGGCCCTACTGCACCGGACCATGCTGCGCGGGGCAGACCTTTCGGGCGCCACGCTGGCCATGGCCGACCTGTCGCTGGCCGACCTGCGTGATGCCGACCTGACAGCCGCTGACATGCGCGGCGCCAGCCTGGAACGGGCCACCTGTTCGGGGGCCGTCCTGGTCCGGGCCGACCTGGGGCCGGTACAGATACAAAGCAACGCCGCAAGGCTGTGGCCCGCCAACCTGAACCGTGTGCGCTTCGACGGGGCCGACCTGGGAGCCGCGAACCTGCGCAAGGCCAAGGCGACGCAGGCCGTCTTCACCCGGGCCAGTCTGATCCGGACCGACATGGGCGGGGCGGAATTGATCAGCGCCGATATGTCGGGGGCGGTCTGCACCCAACTGGCGCTGGACGGGGCCAACACCACCGACCTGCGCCATGCCGGGGCCAGGGACCTGATCCTGCCGGAACTGGACGATCTATAATATATAAGGTGTGAGACGGTGCGGAATGCCGCGAAGTCAGGGCCGCGCCGTCACCTATTCCGTTCCCGCCGCAGTGCCGCATATGGGCCTTGCGTCAGGCGCTGGCCTGCCACCCCGCACCCACGACCCTTGTCGGCTTGCCCGAACGGCTGTTTCACGCTAATCACGCCGCCCAGGGTCATCCCGCATTGCAGCTAAGGAAAGTTGCAACCGGATGTTCCAAACGTAATCTTGTTTCCTGACCCGAACCAATCGAAGGGAAATTCCCATGGCACGCAAGAAGATCGCGCTGATCGGCGCCGGCCAGATCGGTGGCACGCTGGCCCTGCTGGCCGGCCAGAAGGAGCTGGGTGATATCATCCTGCTCGACATCCCCGACTTCGCGGGCGTTGCCAAGGGCAAGGCGCTGGACATCGCCGAGCTGTCGCCGGTCGCCGGTTTCGACGCCGGTTACTCGGGCACGTCCGACTATGCCGATATCGCCGGCGCCGATGTGGTGATCATCACCGCCGGCGTGCCGCGCAAGCCGGGCATGAGCCGTGACGATCTGGTCGGCATCAACGCCAAGGTCATCAAGGCCGTGGCCGCCGGCGTCAAGGAACACGCCCCCAACGCCTTCGTCATCGTCATCACCAACCCGCTGGACGCCATGGTCGGCCTGTTCCAGGAAGTGTCGGGTCTGCCCGCCGAGAAGGTCGTCGGCATGGCCGGCGTCCTGGACAGCGCCCGCTTCCGCTGGTTCCTGGCCGAAGAATTCGGTGTGTCGGTCGAAGACGTCACGGCCTTCGTGCTGGGTGGCCATGGCGACACCATGGTCCCGTCGGTCCGCTACTCCACCGTCGCCGGCATCCCGCTGCCCGATCTGGTGAAGATGGGCTGGACCACACAGGAGAAGCTGGACAAGATCGTGCAGCGTACCCGTGACGGCGGTGCCGAAATCGTCGGCCTGCTGAAGACCGGTTCCGCCTTCTACGCCCCGGCCGCTTCCGCCATCGCCATGGCCGAGAGCTTCCTGCGCGACAAGAAGCGCGTTCTGCCGGTGGCTGCCAAGCTGACGGGTCAGTACGGCGTGGACGGTCTCTATATCGGCGTGCCGACCATCATCGGCTCCAAGGGCGTGGAAAAGATCATCGAGATCGACCTGTCCGCCGACGAGAAGGCCAATTTCGACAAGTCGGTCGACGCCGTTAAGGTTCTGGTCGATGTGACCAAGAAGGTTTCGGCCGAAGGCTGATCACTTTACCTTTATCAGAAGGTGCTGGTTTCCAGCCCTTCCGGCACAAAACCCCGCCCGGCCATCCGGGCGGGGTTTTTTGTTTCCGCCGAACAGCGCCCGCTGGTCACTTTTTGTCAATACCAACCGCCTTTATAAATAAGTTCGTAAAATACAGGCCAAATATCCATAAAGAAACCGCATGGCTGGACCTGCGATCTTTGCTTCCGTTGCAAAACTGATCTGCATCACAGCGGCACGAAAGTATATGTTTGGGTCGTTTTCTTAACCATTCGGTTACGGGTCGCCCGTATAGTCCGCCCCATCAGACGGACGCCACGAATAAAAACGCGCTGATCGCGCTTTCGCTGTGGCGATCCCATGAAGTGTCTAGTTAATTTGGTGGCGTTGCCAAGTCGTTCGGACAGGGTGGCGTCACAAGGTCAGTAAAGACATGCTGCCAACAGTGGCACGCGCCCAAAAGGGTGCGATTTCTGTTGACGGCTTGGCGCCTTTGCTGGCACCTCCCCGCCCCATCGCACCGACAAACACGCCATCGTAAGGAATTGGACACCCCATGAAGACCGCCCTGCTGTTCGCCACCGCCCTGCTGTCCCTGACCGCGACCTCCGCTTTCGCCGCTGGCTGCGAACAGGGTAACCCGCCGGCTCTGGTTGATGGCGCCACCGCCAGCCAGGAACAGATGGCCGAAGCCATGAAGGCCGTTAAGGCCTACATCGTGTCGACCGAAGAATATCAGGCCTGCCTGGAAGCCGCCGGCAAGGGTGGCAAGATGGACATGGAAGCCTACAACAAGTCCGCCGCCCGCATGGAAGCGCTGGCCGCCGACTTCAACAAGCAGCTGAAGACCTTCAAGGCCCGCAACGGCTGATTTAGGTTTCTGCCGCCACCCGCTCTTCGCTGGGCAGGCGCTGTTACGAGAACCCGTGCCGGGAAACCGGCGCGGGTTTTTCATTTTGGCCGCCCGACGCTGGCGCATGCATTTACCATTCGGTCCCGCCGCAGCTGTAATTGACGGGCAGGCGTGGAGATTTTATCCTTCACAACAAGTTTAGGGAGATAAGGGCATAATTGCCCAATAATTAGTCAGTTGGGGATAACTTGGCACCCAATAAAACCTGGATATCGGGCCGTGGTTGATGCGCGGGCATCAAGGACGATTCCGATATCTAAAATTTTATTGTTCTTTGGGGTGTCAAACGATGAAAAAAGCAATCCTGTCTACCGCCGTCGCCATGATTCTGTTTGCCGGTGCCGCACAGGCTGCCTGTGAACAGGGTGATCCGCCCACCCTGCCCGACGGGGCCACCGCGTCTGAGACCCAAATGGCGGACGCCGTAAAGGCCGTGAAGGCCTACATCGCCGCCACCGAGGAGTATCAGGCCTGCCTGACCGCCGAGGGCAAGCGCGGTAAGATGGATATCGAAAGCTACAACAAGTCGACCGAGCGCATGGAAAAGCTGGCTGCCAACTTCAACAAGCAGTTGAAGGCCTTCAAGGGCCGGGGCGGTTGATCCATACAAATGTCTTACTGGCCGGTTCCAGGCATGTTCGGACCGGCCAGTGGGACATTTCACGTGCAAATGACAGACGTAGTGGTCCTGTCACCGTTACATGGCACCCTTGCACCTGACGCTCGGACTTACCGCATCTGCGGCAGGCTCTTGTTGCGCTGCAAGGGTTTGCGCCATTTCGTATTGTGAAGGCCCCCGTGGAGCCGTGCAAAATTCCGCATATTAACGGGCACGACAAGGGACCTTTGGATGGTTGATCCCGGTTCCCATAGTGCTAAAGTGCCGCCCGCGTGGGGGTTGGACCTCCGTGTGCGGCTGGGCGGATCCCCGCTCTGCCGGCCCGTCTCCCATCCAGAGCAAGACGGCTGAGCGATGAATATCCATGAGTACCAGGCCAAGAGCCTGCTGAAGAAGTACGGCGTCGCGGTGCCCCGCGGCGGCGTCGCCTATACGCCGGACGAAGCCGCCAAGGTTGCCACCGAACTGGGTGGTCCCGTCTGGGTGGTGAAGTCGCAGATCCATGCTGGTGGCCGTGGCGCCGGTCGTTTCAAGAACGACCCCAACGGCAAGGGCGGCGTCCGCGTCGTCAAGAGCGTGGATGATGTGAAGTCCAACGCCGCCGCCATGCTGAACCAGGTGCTGGTCACCAAGCAGACCGGCCCGGACGGCAAGGAAGTCGGCCGCCTCTATATCGAGGAAGGCGCAGACATCAAGCGCGAGCTGTATCTGTCGATGCTGCTGGATCGCGGCTCGTCGCGCGTCACCATCGTCGCCTCGACCGAGGGCGGCATGGAGATCGAGGAAGTGGCCCACAGCCACCCCGAGAAGATCACCAAGGTTGCCATCGACCCCGTCGAAGGCCTGCAGGGCTATCACGCCCGCAAGGTCGCCTTCGCCCTGGGTCTGGAAGGCAAGCAGGTCAATGCCGCCGCCAAGTTCATGACCGCCATGTACAAGGCGTTCATCGACCTGGACATGAGCATGGTTGAGATCAACCCGCTGGTCGTGACCGGCGCCGGCGACGTGATCGCGCTGGATGCCAAGGTTAACTTCGACGACAACGCGCTCTACCGTCACGCGGACGTCGAAGAGCTGCGCGACCCGACCGAAGAAGAAGCGTCCGAGACGGAAGCCACCAAGCACGGCCTGAACTATGTGAAGCTGGATGGCAACATCGGCTGCATGGTCAACGGTGCCGGCCTGGCCATGGCCACCATGGACATCATCAAGCTGTATGGCGGCGAGCCGGCCAACTTCCTGGATGTGGGCGGTGGCGCCACCAAGGAACGCGTGACGATCGCCTTCAAACTGATCCTGTCCGACCCGAATGTCGAAGGCATCCTGGTCAACATCTTCGGCGGCATCATGCGCTGTGACGTCATTGCCGACGGCGTTGTCGCCGCCGCGCGTGAAGTCTCGCTGCATGTTCCGCTGGTTGTCCGTCTGGAAGGCACCAACGTCGACCTCGGCAAGAAGATCCTGGCCGAAAGCGGTCTGCCGATCCTGTCGGCCGACAATCTGGCCGACGCCGCCGAGAAGATCGTCAAGGCCGTGAAGGAGGCCGCGTAACATGGCCGTTCTCGTCAATAAAGACACCAAGGTCATCTGCCAGGGCTTCACCGGCGCGCAGGGGACCTTCCATTCCGAACAGGCCATCGCCTATGGCACCAAGATGGTCGGCGGCGTGACCCCCGGCAAGGGCGGTTCCAAGCATCTGGACCTGCCGGTGTTCGACACCGTGTCGGACGCAGTGCTGAAGACCGGCGCCAACGCCTCGGTCATCTATGTGCCGCCGCCGTTCGCGGCTGACGCCATCCTGGAAGCCATCGATGCCGAACTGCCGCTGGTGGTTTGCATCACCGAGGGCATCCCGGTGCTGGATATGGTCCGCGTCAAGCGCGCGCTTGCCAATAGCAAGACCCGCCTGATCGGTCCGAACTGCCCCGGCGTCATCACCCCGGACGAGTGCAAGATCGGCATCATGCCCGGCCACATCCACAAGCGTGGCAAGATCGGCATCGTGTCCCGTTCCGGCACCCTGACCTACGAAGCGGTGGCGCAGACCACAGCGGCGGGCCTGGGCCAGACCACCTGCATCGGCATTGGCGGCGACCCCGTCAATGGCACCAACTTCGTGGACGCGCTGGAAATGTTCGCCCGCGATCCGGAAACCGAAGGCATCATCATGATCGGCGAGATCGGTGGTGACGCAGAGGTGAACGGTGCGGAGTACATCAAGGCATCCGGCCTGAAGAAGCCCGTCGTCGGCTTCATCGCCGGCCGCACCGCCCCGCCGGGCCGCCGCATGGGCCATGCCGGTGCCGTGATCTCCGGCGGTAACGACACCGCCGAGTTCAAGGTGGAAGCGATGCGCGCCGCCGGTATCCATGTCTCCGAAAGCCCGGCCAGCCTGGGCTCGACCATGGTGAAGGCGCTGGGCTGATTTTTTCGCCCAAGGCGTTTTGAGTAAGGAAAACCCCCGCCGGATCGCTCCGGCGGGGGTTTTTCGTTTCAGGCCGTCGGGAGGACCGGTTCTACTTCTCCGGCGCTTCCGCCGCGCGCGACAGGGGGTGGCCAGCCAGTTCGCTTTCAGTCAGGCGGGCGGATGCGGTGT
>JAEMSB010000268.1 GCA_016463045.1 Niveispirillum sp. | reverse complement strand
GGTATAAGGCGTAGGTCAGGTCGAGCCGAAGGCGAGCCCTGACCTACTGCTCGTCACCTCACCATCACGGTGCAGCGAACGCCGACAGGGTCACGCGCGCTTCCAGCACCATCTGGTCCTGCACGCCGGGCAGGGCGTCGGCCATGGGGGCAGCGGCGGCCATCACCATCTTCTCGCGATAGGCACTGGCCGGCATGGCCATACGCTGTTCAGTGAAACTGATATCGCCGGCCCGGTAATTGCGGCCCGGAAAGGCGGCGTTCAGACGCTTCAGCTCAGCATTGACCTTGGCGTAGATCTTGTCACGCAGGGCCGACCGGGTTTCCTCCGTCTCCGCCAGGGTCGGGTCGAAGGCGACGCCGCCGACCCGCACCTGCAGGCCGGGCTTGCTGGCCTTCTTGGCCCGGTCGCCCAGCGCCGACAGCTGGCCTTCCGGCAGGCGGGCGTGCAACTGCGCCTGCCAGCGTTCAAGGCCGGCACTGTCGCTCTGCGGGTTCATGGCGACGATGCGCCATTCCGCCCTGTCCGCGATACCGGCCACCGCCTTCAGCACGTCTGATCGGACGGTGCCGCCATTACCATTGCCCGCGATATCAACGACCAGGGTGACCAGCGCCGTTTCCGTCTTCACCCAATCTTCCACCGACACATTGAAGGATACGGTATCGATCGCGGGCTGCACGGGCAGGGTCTGGGCCGACACAACCGGAACGGCGGTGAACAGCAGGCTGGCAAGGGCAAGGGGAACCAGCGACCGGCGCATTTCTTCTCTCCACATAACGCTATCAGGGGGCGAAAACGCCCTGCCCGCATCCTACATCACCGGTTGCGGCTAAAATGCGTCGGGATTGCGGAAAGGATCAGAAATCCAGATCGGCGTAATGTTTGGGCGGCGGCAGGCCCGGCTGATGGTCGGTCAGCAGCGGGCGGAAGCTGGGCCGGCTTTTCACGCGGGCATAGAAATTCCGCGCCTCTGGATGATCATCCCAGGGCACATCACCCAGATAATCGATGGAGGACAGCTGTGCCGCCGCCGCGATATCAGCCCAGCTGAACTGATCGCCAGCCAGCCAGGTGCGCCGCTCGCACAGCCAGCCGATATAGTCGAGATGGTAGTGGATATTGGCAAGGCCGGCGCGGATCGACTGTGTATGCGGCGTACCCTGGCCGGAAAAACGCTTGAACAGCTTTTCCCCCACCAGCAGGTCCGTCACCTCGGCCCGGAACTTCACATCGAACCAGCCGACCAGCCGCCGCACCTCTGCCCGCAGCGCCACCTCGCGGCCCAGCAGGCTGCTCTCGGGATAGGCATCTTCCAGATATTCGCAGATGGCGGTCTGATCGGCGATGACGCTGCCATCTTCCTCCACCAGAACCGGCACTTCGCCGGCGGGGTTCAGCAGCATGAATTCCTCACGCCGCTCCCAGGGCTTTTCCAGCTCCAGCGCGAAATCCAGGCGTTTTTCGGCCAGCGCCACCCGCACCTTGCGTGAAAAGGGGGAGAGGGGATGGTGAAAAAGCGTCCGCATATTGATCCCGATCCGCCGTCCGATCACCGGCTGCCTCTATGCTGTGCCACAGAGAATACCCGTCTGACAAGGGTCGGGCACCGTAACCTTATGGCCAGGGTCTTGTGATCACGGGGAAAATTGCGGCTGAACCCCGGTTGTGCCCCCGAATTGGCCCCCACTCGCATCGGGGCGGGTGGACAGGTCCCCCTGTCCGATGCGATATCCGGTGCCGGTTCAGGACGGGGGATGGAAGATGACCAGTGGCGTGACGGTGCGGGCGATCCAGGCGGATGACCGGACGCAATGGCGGGGCCTGTGGGATGCCTATTGCACCTTTTACCGCGCCGATGTGCCCGCCGATGTCACCAATGCCCTCTGGGCCCGCATCCTGGACCCGTCCAGTGCCGTGAACGGTCTGGTGGCCGTTGATGATGAGAGTGGGCGGTTGCTGGGCCTGTGCCACTACGTCCTGCACCCGCACACCTGGTCGGCCAAGCTGGTCTGTTACCTGGAGGACCTGTTCACGGCAGAGGCCGTGCGCGGCAAGGGTGTCGGCCGCGCCCTGATCACAAAACTGACAGAGATGGGGCGCGAGGCCGGATGGGGCCGCGTCTATTGGAACACCGAGGAAGACAATGCCCGCGCCCGCCACCTTTACGACAAGGTGACGGGCGGGGCCGATGGCTATGTGCGTTATATGATCAAGCTGTAAGGGGTTATCCCCTTACACAAACAGCACCAGAACGCCCGTATAGCCATAAAGCTGCGCGTTGGAGATTTCGCCCCCCGCAAAGAATCCGGTCAGGGGGAAATCGCCCAGATGACGGTGGATCAGCTCACGCTCCACCCCTTCCCGCCCGAACAGGCGGCCCCCGCGCGCCACGCAGGTGATGTAGATGCCGGCGCGCGGCTCCTGCCCCGCCGGTAGTCGGCGTTTCAGCCCTTCCAGCATGCGGACCATGTCCGCCTCGGCGGCGCCGGCATCGCGGCGGCAGAACTGGATGGGCTGCCCGTCGCGCACATTCTCCCCGATGGCGATCCAGCCGCGTTCCAGGTCGATGGCCGTCAGGTCGCGGACCAGCCGGTCGCCCCGGTCATCGCCCGGTATGGGCAGACCCGCCATGATCAGCCCCGAAATCCGGCGCAGATCGGCGGACAGTTCCGGCCCGATATCGGTCTTCAGGGCCGACAGGGCCGGCTGCCCGTCAATCTCCATAACCACATGCGCATCGGCCCTGGTGATGGTGCGCACCGGCCCGATGGGGGTGCAGCCCTGAGTCAGACCGGTGGCGACGGCGATATCAGCATCGAACATTACGCCCGACAGTCCTGGCCCCGTTTCATGCCCGCACAGCACCGCCTGTTCCCCGCGCGAGGCCGTGAGGCCACCCACGATGAACCCGCCCGTCCGCCCCGCCACATCCAGCAGCAGCGACGGCAACCGTGCATGGCGCGGATCGCCATGCATCAGCAGCAGCAGCGGCGCGTGATCACGCAGCCAGGGCTGGACCGTATCCACGGCCCCCGCGCCATCCGTCATCGGCCCCAGCAATTGTACCGCCCCGTCAGGCAGCCGCCCGATCAGGACGGACAGGGCCGGGCGGTCATAATGCTCAGCCCCCTGGCCCAGCACGCCGATGCCGACCGTGCCGACCCAGTCGCGCACGCCCGTCACCCCGCGCAGCAGGGTGGCGATGCTGCCGATCTGGTCGGCCAGATGATCGGTGACATAGAGCACGCCGAAATTGGCACCGGGCACCAGGGTCAGGTGATCCAAACAATCCTTGGCGGCACTGGACCAGTCGGCCCCTGTACCAAGCGCGCTGGCGAACAGGGGTACGTCGTCGGGCATTTCCTCCATCACTTGGCCCCGGCCTTGATCTTGTCCAGCGTAGCCGTGACGGTGGGCAGGATATTCTTGACGATAACGGCGACACCCTCGGCGGTTGGGTGCATCCCGTCTTCCTGGTTCAGCTTCGGGTCCATCGCCACCCCTTCCAGGAAGAACGGGTAAAGCGCCACCCCATGTTTCTTGGCCAACTCGGGATAGATGGCGTCGAACACCTTGCCATATTCACTGCCCAGGTTGCGGGGTGCCATCATGCCGGCCAGGATGACAGGCACGTTCTTTTCCGCCAGCTTGGTCAGGATCTTGTCCAGATTTTCGCGGGTACGGGCCGGATCAATGCCGCGCAACCCGTCATTGGCCCCCAGTTCCACGATCATCAGGCCCGGCTTGTCCGCCAGGATCCAGTCCAGCCGCGACAAGCCACCCGATGTCGTCTCCCCCGATACGCCGGTATTGGGGACGGAAACGGCATAGCCTTTGGCCTTCAGCGCCGTTTCCAACTGGCTGGTGAAGGCTGCCTCGCGGGGCAATTTGTAGCCGGCGGACAGGCTGTCCCCCAGGACGATGATCTTTAATGGCGCCGGTGTGACCTGCGCCATCGCGCCCGACGGTGCCAATAGGCATGAAAGCAGCAGGATCAGTGCCCCGAGTCGGTTGAAAGCCGCTCCCACGGGGCCATATCGGTTCGGTTCACCCTTGCTGCGAAGGTTTGTCATGGCGATGCCCATTGTTCCGGCCGACCCCGTCGTCCTGTTGCGCGATATCCACCTTAAGCTGGAGAGTGAGGCGGGCAGCGTCAACATCCTGAAAGGCATCAATCTGCATGTCGGCCGTGGAGAAAAGGTCGGCGTGGTCGGACCCAGCGGTTCCGGCAAGTCCTCCATGATGATGATCCTGGGCGGTTTGCAGCCCCCTACCTCTGGGTCGGTTAAGGTGAAGGGCCATGAACTGACCCGCATGAATGAGGATGAACTGGCCCGGTTCCGCCGGGACGAGGTGGGGATCGTGTTCCAGTCCTTCCACCTGATCCCCACCATGACGGCACTGGAAAATGTCGCCATTCCGCTGGAATTTGCCGGTGCACCCGACGCCTTTGACCGGGCCCGCAAGGGACTGGAAGCCGTCGGTCTGGGCCATCGCCTAACCCATTATCCGGGACAATTGTCGGGCGGTGAACAGCAGCGCGTGGCACTGGCCCGCGCCTTCGCCCCCGAACCGTCGTTGCTGCTGGCCGATGAACCGACAGGCAATCTGGATGGTGATACCGGCAAGCGCATCATTGAGCTGATGTTCACCATGGCTGACCGGGTGGGCACCACCATCGTCATGATCACCCATGATCCGGGTTTGGCGCGGCAATGCGACCGGGTGATCCGTCTGGTCGATGGTCTGATCGTCGATGACAGCGCCGGCGATGCCCGGCCCCTGGCGGCGGCGGGGCGTTGAGATGACGGCCACCACCCTGTCCACCAACAGCACCCAGGCAGCACCACAAGCGGGCGGCTTCCTGTCGGAATGGAAGCTGGCCTTCACCATCGCGCGGCGTGAACTGCGCGGCGGCCTGTCAGGCTTCCGCATCTTCATCGCCTGTCTGGCCATTGGCGTCGGCGCCATTGCGACGGTGCAGTCGATCTCCAGCGGCATCGAGGATGCGATGCGCAGCGATGGCCGCGCCATCCTGGGCGGCGATGTTTCCGCCCGCATCCTGTATCAGCAGGCCACGCCCGAACAGATGGCGTTCCTGGCGGCGCGGGGCGAGGTGATGACCGCCGCCGAAATGCGCGCCATGGCCCGCGACCCTAATGATGGCGGCAACACCGCCCTGGTGGAGCTGAAATCGGTCAGCGCCAATTACCCGCTCTATGGCAGTTTCGACATCCAGGGGCCGGACGGGCTGCCACAGACCGTCGATATCCAGTCGCTGCTGGCCGAACGCGACGGGCGTTTCGGTGCGGTCGTTGAGGATACGCTGGCCACCCGCCTGAACCTGAAAGTCGGATCGCCGGTCAGCATCGGCGGGCAGGTCGTGGAGGTGCGGGGCCTGATCGCGCGTGAGCCGGACAAGGCCGGGTCAGGCAGCTTCTCCCTCGGCCCCCGCCTGATGCTGTCGGCGGCGGCCCTTGCTAAGACAGAACTGATCCAGCCGGGCAGTCTGATTACCTGGTCCTATCAGGTGAAACTGAAAGACGGGATCACGCCCAAGGAATTTCGCGAACAGGCCAAGACGGAGATGGAGGGTGCCCCCTGGCGTCTGCGTGACTATCTGAATGCGGCACCGCAGCTATCGCGGTTCATCGACCGCATGACCCTGTTCCTGACCCTGGTTGGCCTGACGGCCCTGCTGGTTGGCGGGGTGGGCGTGGGCAATGCCGTGCGCGCCTATATGGATGCCAAGTCCAACACCATCGCCATGCTGAAATGCGTGGGCGCGTCCGGTTCGCTGATCTTCAAGACCTATCTGATTCAGATCCTGGCCCTGGCCTCGGTCGGTATCGCCATTGGTCTGGTCGTCGGCACGGCCGGCCCGCTGGCTGCCGGCCAGGCGCTAGCGGAGGTGCTGCCCATCACGGCCCGCATCGGCGTCTACCCTGAGGCGCTGGCCGTGGCCGCCGGCTTTGGGTTCCTGACGGCACTGGCCTTCTCGCTCTGGCCGCTGGGCCACGCGCGGGAGGTACCGGCCATTGCCCTGTTCCGGGAACTGGTGCAGAAGGCCAAGGGCCGTCCGCGCCTGTCCTACCTGCTGGGCATTGCCGCATCGGGCCTGGGTCTTGGCACCCTGGCCGTGGCAACGGCGCAGGAAAAGGGGTTTGCCATTTCCTTCGTCATTGGTGCCGTCGCCGTGCTGGGCCTGTTCTGGCTGGCCGGGATCGGCGTGACCAAGGCGGCAAAGGCCGTGGGCCGCCCCCGTATGCCGGTCCTGCGTCTGGCCTTCGCCAATATCCACCGCCCCGGCAGCCCGACCAGTGCCGTCGTCCTGTCGCTGGGTCTGGGCCTGACGGTGCTGGTCGCCATCGCCTTGATCGAGGCGAATTTCCAGAAGGAGGTTTCCGACCGCCTGCCCACCAATGCCCCGGCCTTCTTCTTTGTCGATATCCAGCCCGATCAGGTGGAAGAATTCCGTCAGACCGTGCTGGCCGTACCAGGGACAGAGGATCTGGCCCTGACCCCCAACCTGCGCGCCCGCATCGTGGCCATCGATGGGGTAGAGGCGGAAAAGGCCCTGAAGACCAAGGAATATTCCTGGGTCCTGAATGGTGATCGCGGCATCACCTGGCAGGCAAAGGCGCCCGCCAACGATAAGGTACTGGCCGGTGA
>JAEMSB010000788.1:636-1812 GCA_016463045.1 Niveispirillum sp. | reverse complement strand
GAACATGGGGTGGGCATCGAAAAGCGTGACCTGATGCCCGTTCAGTTCAGCGCGGATGATCTGGAACAGCAGACGCGCCTGAAATGCGCCTTTGATCCGGACGGGCTGCTGAACCCCGGCAAGCTGTTCCCCACCTTGCATCGCTGCGCCGACAGCGGCTGGATGCGGGCCGAAGGTGGGCGGCTGCCCTTCCCGGATTTGCCCCGCTTCTGATGATTGACGCCCCCCGTTGCCCCTGTTCTACTGCGCTGCAATGCATGGCGCGCAGGGCGGACATACCCTGACGACGCCCGACAAGAATATGGCGGACGGGGTTCAGCATGGGTCGTGGAACGTGGCGTTACGCCATGATGGCGGGTGCCTTGGTGGCAGGTTTGGCCGGACCGGTCTGGGCGGCGCCCAAGACGCTGGTCTATTGCGCCGAGGGCAGCCCGGAAAATTTCAACGCGGCGCTGAACACCTCGGGCACGACTTTTGACGCCACCCGGCCCATCTTTGACGGGTTGGTGAAGTTCGAACGCGGCACGACCAGGATCGTGCCGGCTTTGGCCGAACGCTGGGAAATCTCGCCCGACGGGCTAACCTATACCTTCCATCTGCGCCGCGGCGTCAAATGGCAATCCTTCAAGGATTACAAACCGACGCGCGATTTCAACGCCGATGACGTGCTGTTCAGCCTGAACCGGCAATGGAAGGCCGACCACCCGTACCATTCCATCTCCGGCGGCGGTTACGCCTTCTTCAAAAGCATGGGGCTGGGCGATCTGCTGAAAGGCGTTGAGAAGCTGGACGATTACACCGTCCGAATCACGCTCTCCCGACCGGAGGCGCCGTTCCTGGCCGATCTGGCCATGGATTTCGCCAACATCACCTCCGCCGACTATGCTGACTTCCTGATGAAGAAGGGCACGCCCGAACGCTATGACCAGGACCCGGTCGGCACCGGCCCCTTCCGCTTCGTCGTCTATCAAAAGGATGCACAGGTAAGATATCGGCGGTTTGATGAGCATTGGGGCGGCAAGACTCCGCTGGATAATCTGGTTTTCGCCATCACGCCCGATGCAGCCGTGCGTTATGCCAAGCTGAAGGCCGGGGAATGTCACCTGATCCCCTATCCCAACCCGCCCGACCTGCCGGCGATATTCGAGGTGGCCGGCCTTGAAGCTGGAAGAGTTA
>JAEMSB010000788.1:0-626 GCA_016463045.1 Niveispirillum sp. | reverse complement strand
GGGGCTGAATGTCGGCTATCTGGCCTTCCAGACGCAGAAAAAGCCGTTTGATGACAAGCGGGTAAGACAGGCCATCAACATGGCCGTGGATCGCAAGGCCATCCTGGATCAGGTGTTCCAGGGCAGCGGCAAGCCCGCCAAAAACCCTATCCCGCCGGGCGTTTTCGGTTATCTGGCCGACAATAAGGACTATCCATACGACCCGACCAAGGCGAAGGCCCTGCTGGCCGAAGCGGGATATCCCAACGGGTTTGAAACCGACCTGTATGCCATGCCCGTCCAGCGCCCCTACAACCCCAATGCCCGGCGCATGGCGGAGATCATCCAGGCCGATCTGGCCAAGATCGGCGTGAAGGTGAAGATCGTTAGCTTCGAGTGGGGCGAGTATCGCAAGCGTATCCAGGATGGCGACCACCAGATGGCGCTCTATGGCTGGACCGGCGACAATGGCGACCCCGACAATTTCATGTACAACCTTCTGGGCTGTGCAGCAGCCAAGACTAGCGGCAGCAATATCGCGAAATGGTGCCACCAGCCTTATGAGGATCTGGTCCTGAAGGCCAAGCAGGTGCCCGATCAGACGGCACGCGCCAAGCTGTACCAAGACGCGCAGCGCATCTTCAAGG
>JAEMSB010000787.1 GCA_016463045.1 Niveispirillum sp. | reverse complement strand
CTGCGTATCACCAGCTTCAACAGCGATGACATTGACGGGCCGGACCTTCTGGGTGTCGACCGGGATGCCAAGGCCTTTGCCGATCTGATCTGTCTGCGCGCGGCGAAACCGCCGCTGTCCATCGGGCTGTTCGGCCATTGGGGCAGCGGCAAAAGCTTTTTCATGGGCCGCATCAAGCAGAACATCCAGACAATCACCGCAGAGGCCCGCCATACAGAGAACAGCCCGTTCTGCGGCTCCGTCGTGCCCATCCATTTCAATGCCTGGCACTATGTCGAACAGAATCTCTGGGCCAGTCTGGTCCATCATATCTTCCAGGAGCTGGACGGCTGGATCCGGCGGGAGCAGGAGCAGGCGCAGACCCAGCCCGACAAGCTGTTCGAACGGCTGGCAACCGCCCGCCGCCTGACCTTTGAGGCGCTGGAGGAACTGGTGACCTTGGGCCTGGTCGCCAGGAAGGCGGAGGAAGAGGCGCAGACGGCGCGTACCGAGCATCGCGATAAGGTCGGGGTTCAGCGGCAATTGACCGTTGGCGACATGACCGGCGTAATCCGTAAGGCGTTTGAGACGGAATTGTCGGATACGGCCAGTGCCGGCAGGCAGGCGCTGGACACGCTGGGCCAAAGCCTGGGCGTGCTCAACCTGCATCAACGCACCGCAGAGATCATGGAACTGTGGCGGTCGGGGCATCGGATGCGGGAGCGGGCGGATGTGCTGCTGCGGGCCCTGTGGCGATCCACCCGTACCCGCGATCTGGCCCTGCTGGCCGGGCTGCTGGTGGCTGTGCCGGTTTGCTTTGCCTTCGGGCAAAGCTGGCTGGCAGATGTGGGGAGCTTGTCCTGGTTGCGCGATGCCAATCTGGCGCTGGGTCAGGCCGTGGCCGCCGGCTGCGCGCTGCTGTGGCAGGCCAAGTCCTGGATCGATAAGGCGCGGCCCGTGCTGGACAAGCTGGATAATGTCCGCACCCAACTGGACGGATTGGCCAGCAAGACCGAAGAAGCACACCTGAAGAAGGTCGCGGCGGCCGAGGCGGCGGCGGAGCAATCGCGTCTGGCCCTGCAGGACACCGAGCGGCGGTTGAACCTGGCACAGGAAACCCTGGCTGCGGCCGAACATGCCTTTGCGGCGCAGAGCACGGCAGGCCGCCTGACCCGCTTCATCCGCGAACGCGCCGGCGGTGGCGATTATTCGCGGCACCTGACCCTGGTGGCCACCATCCGCAAGGACTTCCAGTCGCTGTCCGACCTGATGCGCATGAATGAAAGGGGCGGGGACCGGCAGCTGCAGGAACGGCTGCGCCATGACAGCGCGCTGTTCACCCGCAAGCTGGAAGAGCTGCTCAACCAGCATCAGAACCGTTTGCCGACTTCTGTGATCGACGCCATCACCCTGGCGAAACCGTCCGACATGGCGGAAGCCCGGGACTATCCCGTCTTCGACCGTATCGTGCTTTACATCGACGATCTGGACCGCTGTCCCCCGGAAAAGGTGGTGGAGGTGTTGCAGGCGGTGCATCTGCTGCTGGCCTTCGACCTGTTCGTCGTGGTCGTGGCGGTTGATGTACGCTGGGTGGAGCAGTCGCTGGAACGCACCTATGCCGGAATGTTGAAGGGCAAGGGGGGCCAAGGCGGGGAGGTGGCCAGCCCGCGCGATTATCTGGAGAAGATTTTCCAAATACCGTTCTGGGTGGAACCCATGGATGGCGAGGCGTGCAGCCGCTTCCTGACGGGCTTGATGGATCGGATCGCCGAGGGTGATCAGATTCCCTGGAGTCCCGCCAGCGAGCGAACACCCATATCACCCGCCCTACCCC
>JAEMSB010000267.1 GCA_016463045.1 Niveispirillum sp. | reverse complement strand
GGTGCCATCCATACAGATATAGTCCGGGCTGATCCGCCCCACGGCGGGAAAGGCCGCCTTGCGGCCCGCCCAGAA
Organism: Niveispirillum sp.; assembly: GCA_016463045.1. Lineage (GTDB taxonomy): Bacteria > Pseudomonadota > Alphaproteobacteria > Azospirillales > Azospirillaceae > Niveispirillum. The sequence goes on along the minus strand of JAEMSB010000267.1, from coordinate 6,614 downwards.
GGCCAGCCGCTCCGATTCGCTGCCGGAAATTCTTGGCGGGCGTCCCTGATGGGCCGTTGTAATATCGGCCACCTGTGCGATCAGGGCATCCACCTCTGCCGCCGGCCCGTCCAGTTCCACAATCAGCAGTGCCTCGACATCCCGCGGATATCCGGCCTTCACGAAATCTTCGGCCGCATGGATGGCCGGGCGATCCATCATCTCCATGCCTGCGGGGATGATGCCCGCCGCGATGATGGCGGCCACGGCGTCGCCGGCATCAACGGTCCGGTCAAACCCGACCAGCAGGGCGCGGGCCACGGGCGGCCTGGGCAGGATGCGCACCGTCACCTCCGTGACGACGCCCAGCAGCCCCTCCGATCCGGTGATGACACCCAGCAGATCGTAATGGCCCGAATCGAGATGCTTGCCACCCAGGCGCAACACCTCGCCTTCCATGGTGACGAATTCGATACCCAACAGGTTGTTGGCCGTCACCCCATATTTCAGGCAATGCACGCCGCCGGAATTTTCCGCGACATTGCCGCCGATGGAACAGGCGATCTGCGATGACGGGTCGGGCGCATAGTAAAATCCACGCTCGCCCACCGTCTGGCTGATGGCAAGGTTGGTGACGCCCGGCTGCACCACCACGGCGCGGTTGTCGTAATCGATCTCCAGGATGCGCGACAGCCTGGTCAGGACCAGCAGCACCCCGTCGGCCAGCGGCAGGGCACCGCCCGACAGGCCGGTGCCGGCCCCGCGCGGCACCACCTTCACCCCCATCGCGTGACAGATGCGTAGCACGGCAGCCACCTCCGCCGTATTGCGCGGCAGGGTGACCAGCATGGGCATCTGGCGATAAGCGGATAGCGCGTCGGTATCATAGGCGCGCAACGACGCCTCGTCCGCGATCACCCCACCGGGCACAGCCTCACGCAGCCGGCGCAGAAGCTCAGGCCGCTTGGACAGGGCAGCGGGATCGCGGGCGGGCATCGTGGGCATGGGTCATCACCGGCATTGGCCTGGGCGGACAGCATGCGACAGGGTTGGGGAGATGCGGAACCCCCAAACGCGAAAACCGCGCCAAAAGGCGCGGTTCCTGCCCGCCGGGACTGTTACATCCCGGCGCAAACCAAATCAGCGATCAATCAGCCCTGACGGGCCTTGAAACGCGGGTTCAGCTTGTTGATGACGTAGACACGGCCCTTGCGGCGGATGACGCGGCAAGCCTTGTGGCGGGTCTTCATCGACTTCAGCGAATTCACGATCTTCATGATAAGCACTCTGGCGCTGGAGGCGTTCTTTGCGAGGCGCGGAACATAGTCGCGGGTTGCCCCCCTGTCAACCGGACAGGTACATCACCCCATGCAACCCCCTCCCGCGCCGCAAAAACCGGGCTTTTTAGCCCCGATCAGGTCAGTTCGGCGGGCTTCAGGGCATAGAATCGGTAGTAACGCAGCCCCGAAGACAGGGCCGCCACACGCCGGGCCCACATCTCCACCTCCTCCACCACGGCCAGCTTGGTATCGTGATCCATGCTGACCGTCTCCAGATGCTTCACCAGTTCCTGGATAGCCGTCAGAATCAGGGCGCGGTGCGTTTCGGTGTTATCCTCGGTGATGCGGATGTCCAGGTTCCGCTGCGCCAGCGCGCCCGCATATTGCTCCACGGTCCAGGGGGCAGGCTCCACCGGCTCTGCATGGATCCAGCCGTCAAAATCCCGACCCCGCGCGTGGCCGGGATCGATCACATAATCGGTAAACAGCAACTGTCCGCGCGGCTTCAGGATGGCCTCGATACTGTCGATCAGCCTGTCCTTGTTGCGAATCATGTAAAAAGTCTCTTTGGAGAAGATGGCATCCACCCGTTTGGTCCAGGTGAAATTCTCCAAATCCGTGGACATGACCGGCGATTGCCGGGCCAAGCCGGACTTCTGTGACCGGAACATCCCGGCCTCGGCCAGAACGGGATTGCCTTCCAGGCCGGTGACCCAGGTGCCATATTGCTTGGCCATCGCACGCGTGGCACCACCCAGGCCGGCACCGATATCCAGCACGCTCATGGCCGGGTTCAGGCCCAGCGGCTTCACGATGGTCGGAATGAACTCATCCCCACCGGGAGAGGAGAAGCCGGGCCCCCAGATCTTCTCCACCACCTCAATACGGGTGGCGGTCCACAGCGGCTTGCCCTTGCGGTTCATATGCTTGCCGTCGCCGGCCTGCAGGGAACCGGCACCCGCCCCGGCGGCCGCAGCTTCCTCCGCAGCCTCACGCCGACGGCGCTGAACGTCATGGCCCTCCCACCACGCCAGGAATCGATCCTTCAGCGTGGGGGCAACCGTTTCGTCTTCGGTGCTGCGGGTAGCGGCCATGCGTCCGTTAGGGTGGCTTGCCTGTTGCGACACAAGGGAGATTACCTCTTATGCGTTTCAGGGGAAACAGTCTTGGCAGGGGCTGTTGCACGGAATGTGCAAGCCGAAATATGCCGCTCTAATAGCCCGTCAATAGAAGAACGGGCACTAGCCCTGGTATTTCCCATGCCAGACATGGAAAAAGCAGCGCGCATTGCGCATCAAACACCGCAATCGGGCCATGCGGTCCTTGCGTGGGCGGGCCGCCAGCCCTGCTATCATTCGGTAACAATCGACGGCTTTGATAGTGCATCCGACCAATATCCAGTGTAGGGTCTTGATGGGATGGCTGCTGGACCGGCCCACGCGGATGTACTTTCCGCGCGGTGCTGAACCGTGTACTGTCCTTGCAGCCGGTTTCCCGGTGAAGTTCCCTACACTATGACAGTCGAGTTCGAGACCACATGTACGAGCGCCGTTCTCCGCAGAGCCCGCAGATCACCCGCCGGAGCGTCACCGCCACGGTCAAATGGTACAACCCCACGAAGGGCTTCGGCTTCGTGACCCTGTCCGATGGGTCGCCCGATGCCTTCCTGCATGCCTCGGTCGTCCAGGCCGTTGGTCATGACGCTCTGGCCGATGGCACGACCATCGTCTGCGATCTGTCGCAGGGTCAGAAGGGTCCGCAGGTCGCTTCGATCCACAGCGTCGATACGTCGACGGCTCAGCCGGCCCGTCGTGGTCCGGGTGGCCCGGGCGGCGGCGACCGCTTTGGTGGCGGCGGTGATCGCTTTGGCGGCGGCGACCGCTTCGGCGGCGACCGTTACGGCGACAGCCCGCGCCCGCCGCGCGTTGCCCGCAGCTTCGACAACGGCCCGTCGGAAACGATCGAGGGCGTGGTCAAGTTCTTCAGCGCCGACAAGGGCTTTGGTTTCGTGACGCCGGATGGCGGTGGGAAGGACGTGTTCGTCCACATCACCGCTCTGGAGCGTTCGGGCGTCCGTTCGCTGACCCCGGAACAGCGCGTGCGTCTGCAGACCAGCATGGGCCAGAAGGGCCCGCAGGCCAACCGCGTCGAGATCCTCTGATCTCTGATCAGCGTTTGACCTGACGCTCTTGCGTCACGTGGTTGAAGGTTTGGCAGCGCTGCCCAGAAGGGCGGCGTTGCCGGCCTTTTTTTACATTTCAGTACTTTCCCGTTAGTTCGTTTTCTGCTTTCGGCTCGAACTCGAAGTACGTTTGAAGGACCGCCCGTCGAGAGCTGTATTCGTTTGACCAGAAACAGCTCTAGCGGCGGCGACCGCCGTAAGGCATGTGCTGCGTAGCGCCCAAGCCACCGATGCGGCGCCGGTATCTAAGAAACTGAAGTTTCCGGTCACCGGAAATACACTCTTAAAATATCGGGCGGGCCTTTAAGGCCCGCTTCCGATTCTGGGGTCGATGGCGCTTCGCCTCCCCCTTGGCGGCAATGGCCGCCATACCAGCGCTCAAAAATTCCAGCCCCTGGTTTAAGCCCTTGCCATCGCCTATTCCACCGGGTGACCATGTAAAAAACTGGCCCCGGACAGGCACATGCGATCCAGACATCTCCCGCTGTTCACCCGCCGTTTGGTTACGGGTCTGCTGACCCTGTGCCTGACGGCCCCCGTTGCCCTGGCCCAGCAGGCGCCGGAACCGGCCTCCGCCGCGAAGATCAAGGAACTGGTCACCGCAAAGCGCCACATGGTGGTGGCCGCCAATCCGCTGGCGGTGCAGGCGGGGCTGGAGATTTTGCGGCAGGGCGGTACCGCCGTGGATGCGGCGGTGGCCGTACAGGCGGTGCTGGGTCTGGCCGAACCGCAATCATCGGGCATGGCGGGTGGCGCCTTCATGCTGCTGGCCGAACCGGGCGGCAAACTCACCACCTATGACGGGCGGGAGGTCGCGGGTGCCGCCGTAACGCCCAACCTTTTCATCGGGACCGACGGCAAGCCCATGCCGTTCCTGGACACCCTGCCCCAGGGCCGCGCCGTGGGTGTGCCGGGTGTCGTTGCCATGCTGGCCCAGGCCCATGCCGCCCATGGCAAGCTGCCCTGGAACAGCCTGTTCAAGCCCGCCATTGATCTGGCCGATGCCGGGGTGCCCGCCTGGCCACGCATGGTCGGTGTGCTGACCGAATGGCAGCGCATGCTGGGCAAGGCACCTGACTTGCAGCGCGTCTATTATCGCGAGGGCGGGCGCCCGCCGGCCCTGGGTGAGCATATTCCCATGCCTGAACAGGCCGTCAGCCTGCGTCTGATCGCAGCTGCCGGCCCTGACGCCTTCTATCGCGGTCCCATCGCCAAGGCCATTGTCAGCCGCCTGCAACAGGCCGCCGGCGACAGCGGCACGCCCGTCCTGACCCTGGAGGACATGGCCAATTACAAGGCCGTGGAACGTGACGGCATCTGCATGCCCTACCGCGTCTGGAAGGTCTGCGGCATGGCCCCGCCATCGGCGGGCGGTGTGGCGATTTTGCAGATCTTGGGCATGCTGTCGCAATATGACCTGCGCGCCATGGGCAAGGATGACCCCAAGGCCTGGCACTTGTTGATGGAGGCCAGCCGCCGCGCCCATGCCGACCGGGAGGCGCATGTGGGCGACCCGGACAAGGTACCGGTGCCCACCCGTGGCCTGATTGATGGTGGCTATATCGCCAGCCGCGCCGCCGGGATCGACCCCGCCCGCGCCGCCACAGGCCCCGTGCCACCGGGCGAGCCACCCTTCCGCACCGGTGCCCTGTTCCCCGCCGCCGATGGGCCCGACATCCCCTCCACCACGCATTTCTCCATCATCGACGATGAGGGGCGCATGGTGTCGATGACCAGTTCGGTGGAGTTCGCCTTCGGTTCCGGCCTGATCGCCGGTGGCTTCGTCTTGAACAACCAGATGACGGATTTCACCTTCGTCCCCACCAAGGACGCAAAGCCCGTGGCCAATGCGCCGGGGCCGGGCAAGCGCCCGCGTTCCTCAATGGCGCCGACGGTGGTGTTCGATCAGAAGGGCAATCCCGTTCTGGCCGTCGGCTCCCCCGGCGGCACCGCCATCATCGGCTATGTGGCCGAAGCGCTGGTGGCCATGCTGGACTGGGATATGGACCCACAGGCCGCCGTCAACCTGCCCATCCTGCTGAACCGCAATGGCGCCACGCAGATCGAATCGGTGCCCGCCGCCGACAATCTGGCCAGCGCGCTGACGGCCATGGGCCATCAGGTGAAGCGGGACAATGTCAATAGCGGCATCCACATCATCCGCGTCACCCCAGCCGGCATTCAGGGCGGCGCCGACCCCCGCCGCGACGGTATCGCAGCGGGGGACTGACACCAAGAGCCATGTCCCATGGCTCTTGGGCTTTGCATTTTCCCTCAGGCGCCGGGCGCCGCCGTCCGGCGGCTTGGGCTTCACACGCATATGGGCGCGCGGGCCGCCGGTCGACGGCCTCCAAGGGGCATGGAACATGCCCCTTGGATGAACATTATCAGGCGGCGATGATGGTCTTCACGAAGCGGTCGACCTCGGTGTTCAGCACCACTGACTGACGGGTCACGTCAGATGCGGTGCCATGCACGGTGGCTGCCGCACCGCCGGTATTGGCCGCCGCCTGACTGACCCCCTGCACCGCATCGCAGACGGCCTGGGTGCCGTTGGCGACATCCTGCACGGTGCGGGCGATCTCATTGGTGCTTGCCTGCTGTTCCTCGATAGCGGCGGCCAGCGCCGTCGTGATCTCCCCGATCTTGTCGATGGTGTTGGCGATGCGGGCGATGGCGATCACGGCGGCCCCCGTCTCCCGCTGGATACTCGACACCTGCGAGGTGATGTCCTCCGTCGCCTTGCCCGTCTGCATGGCCAGGGCCTTCACCTCCGACGCGACGACGGCAAAGCCCTTGCCCGCCTCACCCGCCCGCGCCGCCTCAATGGTGGCGTTGAGCGCCAGAAGGTTGGTCTGCGCCGCGATACCCTGGATCAGGCCGACCACTTCGGAAATACGGCCAGCGGCACCCTGCAGGCCATCCATGGTGCGGCTCGTCTCACCCGCATCCTCCACGGCGGCCCGGGCGACATTATTGGCCTCCACGACCTGCCGCGCGATCTCCGCGATGGAGGCATTGATCTCCTCCGTGGCGGCGGCCACGCTCTGCACGCCAGCCGCACTTTCATCCGATGCGCTGGCCACCTCTGCGGCCTGAGTCGCGGCGGCCTTGGCGGCACCGGTCAGACCCTCGGCGCTGTCGCGCATATCCTGAGCGGACCGGGCCAGAGC
>JAEMSB010000786.1:300-1818 GCA_016463045.1 Niveispirillum sp. | reverse complement strand
GGCTTGGACGTCACGGCCTTTTCATAGGTGGTGAACAGCCCATCCGCCTTGCCGCCCTGGCCCAGAGACGGCAGCGTGGAATAACGGAAACGCGGATTGCCCCGGCTGCGCAGGTCGAATCCGGTATCGGTTGGGAACAGGTCAGCGTCGCTGATGACCGCAATATCCTTTCCGTTCCGGCGCAGCGGTGCCAAGGATTCGGCCTGCGCCTCTGTCAGGATCAACAGACGCTTGGCAGCACCGGCGGCTTTGAAGGTTACGACCGCGCCCAGGCCGGGCTTCAAGCCGGTGATAAGGCTGGTGCCGGGGCGATTGGCGAGCTTCGCCCCTGGCGCCCTGACATCAGTTGCACCCGCCAGGGCCAGTTCTACGGGCACGCCGGGTTCGGCCTGCAGGATATGGGTTTCGATGCCATCGACCGTAACACGCGTGACCGGCTGCGCCGTGGCGTAGGCCAGCCGGGCACCGCCAAGGTCCAGGTTCACGGGCCAGATGAAATGCGATCCGGCGGGGATGGTCACCGGCGTCTCAGGAAAGCTGACGGGGCCACCGGGCAGATTGATGGTAAAGCGCACATCCGTGACCGGTTGCATCCGGTACTGACGGATATGGCTGTTGAAGAACAGGAAGGCGGCGTCACCAGCGCTGCGCACCGACCAGCGGGGTGTGGAAAGATCATCCAGCGCCTTGGGCAGGATGGCCGGTGCATGCGGCACCATGGGCGCCAGTTGGTCGCCATAGGCGGATGTGAACAGGTGGAAGGGCCGCACCTTGCGCAGGACGGGGCGCATGTCGCCATACTGACCAATCGGCGCCTGGAAATCATAGCCGATGATGGGCGTGTCATTATGGCCGTGGATGGCCGTGTTCTCCTCCAGCGTGGTGCGTCCCACCGGATTGCGCCCGCCATGGAACATGTAATAGCCGAACAGGTTCACGCCCGACCCGATCTGTACCGGCAGCATGGCGGAGATATCGGCGGGGTCGATCACGGCCCGGCGCCGATACATGGCCGGCACCCCGCCACCATATTCGGCCCCCAGGAAGGGGGTATGCGGGATGTCGGGATCGGCATCACCCCGGCGCGTGGCCACCGTCTGCGCGCCCAGATTGCCGCTAACCCGGCTGTCAAACCGGAAGGCATAGGTTTCCTTGGGCGGCAGGATTTCCGGACTGGCCTTCCAGGGCTCATCCGGATAACCACCGAAGACGGGCACTACTTCCCCGCTGGGATAGACGGTCTGGTCCCAGCCGGTGACGGTATAGAGCGGGACATCGAACCCGGCGGCCAGCGCCATGCGCTTCAAGGTGGCGATATGGTCCCGCCCCTGCCCCGGCCCGGTCAGGTTATACTCATTCTCCAACTGGACCCCGATGACCGGGCCGCCATCCTTCCACAGCAAGCCTGAAACCTGCGCCGCGATTTGCCGGTAGAAGCGGTCGACATAGGACAGATATTGAGGGTCATTGCCGCGCGTCGGCATGGCATCCACCACCCAGTCAGGAATACCGCCATAC
>JAEMSB010000786.1:0-290 GCA_016463045.1 Niveispirillum sp. | reverse complement strand
CCGGACCACCAGCTTCAGCCCGTGCTTGGCACAGAGTTGTGCAAACCGGCGCAGGTCGCGGTCCCCGGCCCAGGTGAAGGCACCCTCCACCTCCTCATGGTGGTTCCAGATGATGTAAGTGGCGACGATGTCGATGCCCGCCGCCTTCATCTTGGCCAGTTGCTCCTCCCAGCCATCGGCGGGGAAGCGGGTGTAATGGAACTCACCCATGGTCGGCATCCAGGGCTTGCCGTCCAGCGTCAGGTAGCGGTTGTTGATGCCGATGGCTGGGAGGAGCAACTGGCCAAGAT
>JAEMSB010000785.1 GCA_016463045.1 Niveispirillum sp. | reverse complement strand
CCGGGAAGAGCTGTCGGACGCCATCCACCGGGCGCTGACCCTGCCGCTGGCCGAAGGGGTGCAGCCGATGGCAGAGGCCAACTGGCTGGCGGCCCCCATCGCGGCCTTCATGCTGCCTTTGATCGGCCTGTTCATGGCGCCGATCTACCCGGTGATCAACTCGGTCATCCTGTCGGCCCTGCCCAAGCATGAGCATGCGGCCATGACGGGCCTTATCGTGGTCTTCTCCGCCCTTGGCGGCACCTTCGGCTCCTTCGTCACCGGCTTCCTGTTCGACCGCCTGGGCGGCCACACGGCGTTTTACATGGCACTTGTGCCCATGGGTGCCATCGCCGTGACGCTGTTCCTGCTCAACCGGCGGACGCGGGCGGCGGGGTAACAGCCGCCTACGCCGCCGTAATCACCACCAGCAGCCCCGCACCCTCGCCCGTCACCGTCGCCACATCCTCCGGCCCAACCAGCAGCGCATCCCAGGCCACCAGGCCCCGATAGCCGCTATCTAGCGCCAGCAGCAGCCGCACCGCCGGTACCCCGCCCAGCGCCACCGGCCCGCGCACCCGCGCCACAGAATGGGTGAAACGCCCGCGCCGTGTCATGACGTTCAGATCATGTACCGGCCCGCCGCTGACCACGGCCTGCACTGCCTCCCCGCCGTCAAAGGCGAAGGGCGCGCTGTCGGGCGTCAGCACATGGCCATTCAGCGCCATTGACCCGCCCGACAGCAGGGTCAGCGTCCGGTCGATGCCGGGAAAGGCGGAGAACGGCCCATCCCCATCCACCCGCGCGATGGACACACGCCAGTCGAAATCCGACAGGCCGGCCTTTTCCGGGAACAAGGCCACCGTCGCCGTCTCGCCCCCGCCATTCTTCCAGGCTATCCAGGCGCGATCCGCCCCACGCAGCAGTATCCCGCTCATGCCGCACCCCCGGCGGCACCGGTGAAGCGCGCGACCAGATCAAAGCCTTCGCCCGGAAAGACCTGCCTTACATGGGTGATGGGCTGATCCCCGCGCCAGGTGCGGCGGTCCAGCAGCAGGCATGCCGTGCCCTCATCCACCCCCAACGCACCGGCCAGCCGCCCGGCGGGGGCGGCGGTTATGCGATGTTCGGCCTCCGTCCAGGGCACATGCGCCAGCAGCCAGGAGCCGGGCGCCACCTGGGTAAAGTCAACGCTGGCCGCGTCGGGCACCGCCTTCAGGCTGATCAACCGCTCCTCCACGGCAAAGGGAACGCCATCGGCCAGATGCCGACAGGTCAGGGCCAGCACCTTGGCCCCACGTGGTGGCCGCATCCGCTCCGGATCGACCGACACTGCCGGTAACACGTCGCGCGACAGCAGTTCCAGGCGGTAAATCTGTCCCCGGCCCGTCACTTCCGCCTGAATATCGGGGATGGCCAGCGCCGCCATATGGATCTGCGGGCGTGACACAAAGGTCCCCGCCCGTTTGCGCCGCTCCAGCAGCCCCGCCTCCACCAGCCCCGTCAGCGCCTTGTTCACCGTCATGCGCGCACAGCCATACTGGGCCATCAGCTCATGTTCGAACGGGATACGGTCGCCGGGCTTCAACGTGCCCGACAGGATCGCCCCTTCGATATCGGCCCGGATACGGGCATGCAGCGGTGCGGCATTCTCGGCCATGCTCATGACAGGATGGTTCCCAGCGCCAGACGGTAACGCGCGGCGACGGCGTCGCGCACGATATGGCGGCCCCCGCTTACCACGCGCCGGCCCCGCCGCCAAACCCCGTCCACCATGCGCTGGCCTGCAAAGATGAACCCGTCCAGCAAGGCGTCGCCGCGCCGCGCCGCCAGACTGGGC
>JAEMSB010000784.1 GCA_016463045.1 Niveispirillum sp. | reverse complement strand
GGTCGGGGGCGGGGCTGGTCATGGGAACCTTGAGCGGTTGTGTTGTTCAAAGAAAAGCTGAAAAGCCTAAAGCAGGCATTCCGGCCCGCGTCCGCCTGCCGGATCACAGGCCGCCATGGCCTGCGGTGACGGCGCGATGACCATACGGTCGCCGGGTTTGGCTGCGGCCAGGATGGGCAGCATGTCGGAAAGCTGTACCGCCACGCACCCCGCCGTGGGGCGATAGTCCGCGTCTGTCAGGTGGAAGAACACCGCACTGCCCATGCCTGGCACCGGCGGGGCGTCATTGTGCCCCAGGATGACGATGATGTCGTAGACGAGGCTGTCCAGCCACAATTCCTCCCGGCTGGCCGCAAAGGGCAGCTTGATCGGGCGGTTATAATCGGGATGGGCGGGATCGTCGCACCAGCCATCATCCCGGTTGATCACAGATATGGGCAGCCCCGTTACGGGCGGGACCAGCCGATCGGCGCGGTACAGTACACGGCGCAGGGTGAAGGCCCCGACAGGCGTGCCGCCATCCCCTTCCCGCTTGTCCAGTCGGATGCCCGTCCGCCCTACGGCACAGCGCACGCTGGTACCGTTCCAGGTTAGGACATGCTGGCCGTCGGCGGCCTTGGCGACATGGATATCCATGGGCACCCTCACGAGGTCGGGACGGGGACGAAGCTTTGCGGGGCGGGGTCGACCGGTGTGGTGCCGGTGCGCGTCACCTCCATCACGGCCAGCCCGCGTTCCGCCGTGCCGGTCGGCAGCAGGCGGAAAATCCCCTCCGCCCCGGCGAAGCCATTGGCATTGGTCAGGGCCGGCACGGTAAAGCCCGCCCCACCCTTGGCCAGCACGGCGGACAGCGCCGTGGCGTCATAGGCCAGGGTGGCCAGCCGGTGCGGGCGATAACCGAAGGTCTGCTGGAACCGCGCCTCGAACGCGTCGCGCCCTTCCGGAGCGGGTGCTGCGAACCAGCCACCGACCAGCGCCGCCTCCCGGCCCAGCCCCGCCTCATCCCACAGGCCGGTGCCCAGCATGCGCACGGGACCCGGATCGATGTCGAAGAAGGGGAACAGGGCCGCCAGTTCGCGCAAGGTCTGCCCACCTTCGGCAATCAAAACGGCATCGAAGGGCAGCGGCCCGAACGTGTCAGCATTGGACAGACGGCGCAAGGCTGCCAGCGACTCGGGATCGCCCAGCGCGGTCAGGCGCGCCCGTTCGGCACCCAATGCGGCCTGACGCTGATCGAAATCCGACAGGTTCTTGACCAGTTCCGTCAGGTTGGTGGCACCCGCCGTGTAGCGCTCCACCTTGGTCACCGTGCCGCCCGCCTGTTCCACGGCGTTGCGCAGCGACTGTACCGCCGCATCGCCATAGGGGGTGGACGGGGCCACCACGCCAAACCGCATCAGGCCGCGGGTGATCGACAATCCGACCACACGCCGCACCTGTTCCTGCGGCTGGAAACCCAGCGTCCAGACACCGCCGCCCGCCACGTTCCAGTCGCTGGAAAAGGACAGGACCGGCTTGCCCGCCTGGGCCGCCACAGGCTTAACTGCCGCGGCTTCCGCGCCGAACAGGGGACCCAGTATCACGCCCGCCCCTTCCTCAATCAGCCCTTGTGCAGCGGTGGCGGCGATGCCGGGGCTGCCCTGGGTATCGCGGGGCAGCAGGGTGAATTTATCGTCCCCCAGATCGAACAGCGCCATCTGCGCGGCGTCCAGCATGGACTGGCCCAGGGCGGCATTGGCACCCGTCAGGGGCAGCAGCAGGCCGACGCGGATCTTGTCATCCTTAGGCGCCACCGGCTGTACGGCCACGGGCGGCGGCGGGG
>JAEMSB010000266.1 GCA_016463045.1 Niveispirillum sp. | reverse complement strand
GGCCCAGGCTGGTCACCATGGGCAGCCGGTCGCGGGTGGGCAGCGCGTTCAGATCCTTGGTCAGGTCCGACGTACCCATCACCAGACACTCAATGCGCGCACACGCCCCGGCAATGTCGCCTGCCGCCAACATAGCGCGCGGGGTTTCCATCATGATCCACAGGCGCAGACTGTCGGGTGCCCCGGCGGCGCGCAGCACACGGTCGGCCTGCCGCACACCTTCGGCACTGTCCACCTTGCAGATCAGAACGGCATCGGCGCCTGACGTGGCGGCGGCCACCAGATCGGCATGGCCCCAGGACGTGTCCAGGCCGTTGACACGGATCACCAGTTCCCGGCTGCCATAACCGCCTTCATGCACCGCCGCCATCACCTGCGCCCGCGCCTGTTCCTTGGCGTCGGGTGCCACCGCATCTTCCAGGTCCAGGATCAGGACATCGGCAGGCAGCGAGCGGGCCTTGTCCAGGGCGCGGGCATTGGCGCCGGGCATGTAGAGGGCGGAACGGCGGGGGCGGATATGCATGATGCCTGATCCCAAATGAAGAACGGGGCCAGCCTACCTGAGGAAGGCTGGCCCCGGCAACGGGACGGGGTGCCGCGCCATACCGGCATCATTGATGCCGGTATTCGGCGGCGACTGCCGCCGCGCCGCCCATGCGGCGTAGCCAAGGGCGCGGATGCGCCCGCTCGGCAATTGAGGGCGGAAACTAAGCCGCACGGACAGAGGCCAGGAACCGGTCCACCTGCGCCTTCAAGGCACCGGCATGGTCGGTCAGTTCGGCGGACGCGGTCAGCAGCGCCTTCGATTCCGCCCCCGTCTGCGCCGTGCCTTCGCGGACATCGGCCACCGCCATGGTCACCGTTTCCACGCCGTTGGAGGCATGGCGGGCGCTGCGGGCGATTTCGGTGGTGGCGGCATTCTGTTCCTCCACAGCGGACGCGATGGAGGTGGAAATCTGGTTCACCTGTTCCACGGTGGCCCCGATCTCCTTGATGGCCTTCACAGCCTCGCCCGTGGCGGCCTGGATCTCCGCGATACGCTGGGCGATATCGTCGGTGGCGCGCGCCGTCTGGCTGGCCAGGTTCTTCACCTCCGACGCGACAACGGCAAAGCCCTTGCCAGCCTCTCCCGCGCGTGCCGCCTCGATGGTGGCGTTGAGCGCCAGAAGGTTGGTCTGGCTGGCAATATCGCTGATCAGGCCCAAAACCTCCCCGATACGGTCGGCCTTCACCGACAACCCATCGACAAGGCTGTTGGTATGGCTGGCCTGTTCGGCGGCGCGGCGGGTGCGGTCGGCACTATCCTCGATCTGGCGGGCGATCTCCTGGATCGACGCGGCCAGCTGCCCCGCCGCCGTCGCCACGGCCTGCACATTCTCCGTTGCCTGACCCGACGATGCCTCCACCGTATCCACCCGTTCCTCCGCCGCACCGGCGGTGGTCAGCAGCAGTTCGGCGGATTGCTTGATATGATCGGACGAGGTGCCGACGGCAGCCACGACCGCACTCACCTCATCCTCGAACCGCTGGGCCAGGGCCTGCATCTCCGCCTTGCGGGCCTGTTCGGCACGTTCCTCGGCGGCGGCCTGCTCGCGGCGCAGCCGGTCAGCCTCGATGGCGTTGGTCTTGAACACCTGCACCGCGCCGGTAATGTCGCCCACCTCGTTGGCGGCCTCATTATCGGGGATGTCGGTGGCAAGGTTGCCATCGGCCAGACGCAGCATGGCATCCGTCAGGCGACGCAGCGGGGCCAGCGAGCCCACCACCCACCAGGCCATGCCACCACCCAGCACCAGACAGATGCCACAGACCCACAGCATCAGCTCTGAAAAGCCACGCGCCTGCGCCCGCGTGGCATCGCCGATCAGGCCATTATCCTTTTCCTGCTTGTCGATGAAGCGGTTGATCCGCAGCAGCCATTCCGATAGGTCCAGCCGGACGGTGGACAGCAGCAATTCCTGCGCGTCCGCATCCTTCCCGGCCCGGCGCAGCTCAATCACCTTGTTGATGCCGGGCAGCGTCTTGGCCTCAATCTCCTTGATCGACGCCAGGATCTGTCGTTCCTCCGGCAGGATGTCTTTACGCGCCGCGAACATCTCGTCCATGGCCTTGGCGGAGGTGGCGTAGGCGGCTTCCAGCTTGCGGATATCGGACACCACCAGATCGATCTTTGACGGATCGACCAGCACGACATCGCGCAGCGCAATGGCCCGGTCATGCACAGAGCCACGGAAATTGATGGCATAGCGCTGCTTGACGCTGTTCACCTCGTTAATCTGGGTCAGGCTGTCATTGATCAGGCTGACCTTCTGCACGCCGATGCCGGTCAGCACAACCAGCAGCACCAGAAGCACCCCGAAACCGATCAGCACGCGGGTCTTGATCTTGGCATCACGCAACATGCGCATGGGACGCTCTCTTTTCATTTTTTGGAGTAGCCCGAATGGGGCACGGTGGGAACGCTAACTGACGCCATGTCGAGATAGGCGGGCAGTGACGCACCGCACAGTGTCCTCCACACGCTTTTGCCATTGAAGGTCTGTCGTCGCCCGGCGTAGCAAGAAGACACGGCAGCAGAAGGGTGAAACAGTGCGGACCATCCTGACCATCCAGTCCCATGTCGCCTTTGGCCATGTCGGCAACCGGGCCGCTGTTTTCCCCTTGGAACGGCTGGGCTTTGATGCCATTGCCGTCAATACCGTGCAATTCTCCAACCATACCGGCTATGGCGCCTGGACGGGCATGGTACTGCCGCCCGACCATATTGCCGATGTGCTGCGGGGGGTGGAGGCACGCGGGGCCATGGACGGCGTGCATGCCGTGCTTACCGGCTATATGGGCGACGCAGCCCTGGGCGATGTCGTCCTGTCCGCCGTGGCGCGGGTCCGGCAGGGCAAGGCGGATGCGCTTTATTGCTGCGACCCCGTGATGGGCGATGTCGGGCGCGGCTTCTTCGTGCGGCCGGGTATCCCGGAATTCTTCCGCGACCGCGCCGTGCCCCAGGCCGACATCATCACACCCAACCAGTTTGAGCTGGAGTTTCTGACCGGCCACACCGTCACCGACCTGTCATCGGCCCTGTCGGCCACAAAGGCAGCCCGGAAACTGGGCCCGCGCTGGGTGATGGTGACCAGCCTGACGCGCAGCGACGCGCCCGATGACAGTATCGAAATGTTGCTGGACGGGCCGGATGGTGCCTTCCTGGTCGCCACCCCGCGCCTGGACCTGTCGCCCCTGCCCAATGGCGCGGGTGATTGTGTGGCGGCCCTGTTCCTGGCCAAGTTCCTGGAAACCGGCGACGGGCAGTTGGCGCTGTCGCATGCGGCATCATCCATCTATGCGGTGTTCAAGGCCACCCGCGATGCCGGGCAGCGGGAGTTGCAGATCATCGCGGCACAGGACCAGCTTGTTCACCCTTCCCGCTTTTTCAGCGCCAGCCGCGTCGACTGACGCGCGTGCATGGTGCGGGCTTGCAGCACCCGTGCCGCTTGTCTATTTGAACTGATGACCCTGCCGCCTTAGGAGCGCCGAACGGATGTCCCGCCTGACCCTTGCCAGCCTTGCCCTGCTCACAGGCCTGCTGTCCGTGCCATCCATTCACGCCCAGCCCGCGGTACAGCGCGGCCCGCAGGGCGAATTCGGGTGCGAGGTTCAAAAGGGTAATCCCTGCCAGGGACGTGTCGATTTCAACGCCGGCAAAAGCTTTGAGTTCAAGATCCCCGGCCCTGGCGACGTGACGTTCGAGAATAAGGGCAATAAGCGCTGCGTGCTGGAATATTCCATCACCGAAAGCACGCTGGCCGCCACGGGCCGGCAACTGTCGCTGGGTCCCGGCCAGAACCAGATGCTGGCCGTGCGCGATGCCGGCGGCATGGTCATCCGCTTCTTCAATCGCGGCATCGGCTCCACCACCTGTGATCTGACCGTCGGCCTGTCCTGATGGATCATCCGTCACCGGCCCGTTACACACCGTAACTGTCAGGCAAAACCACTTCTGATATCGGCTTCATCCTTAACCATAATTAGGATGGAGTGTGCGATGATGATGCGTGGTTTTACCCTGGCCTTGCTGGCCGGCGGTCTGTCCTTTCTACCGGCCCTGGCCGGCGCCCGGAATGAAGCCACCGTGATCATGCCCGATGATGAACGGGTGAAGGCCCTGTTCACGGAATGGGGCTTTTCCGACGCTGTGGTGACAGGCGACACGGTCTATCTGTCGGGCGTGGTGGCGGCCCTGCGCCCCGGTGAAACCGACCTGAAGCTGGCCTATACCCGCGCCATGGACCGGCTGGGCATCATCCTGGGCCGGGCGGGCGTTACCTGGGACGATGTGGTGGAGATGACCACCTACCACACGGACATTCCGGGCCAGATGCCGACCTTCAAGGAAGTGAAGCACCTTTACGTCAAGGCGCCGTTTCCCGCCTGGACCGCCATCGGCATCACCCGCCTGGTGCCCGACAATGGCATCACAGAGATCAAGCTGGTCGCGAAACTGCCCATGAAAAAGGACGGATCAGGAACACCCTGATCCGTCCTTTTTCGTGTCTGCCCTGGGTCAGAACCCGGCGCGCAGCGACAGGCGGAAGTCGCGGCCCGGCTGCGGCAACACATCCTTCAGGAAGGAGGTGGACAGCCGCACCTCCTCATTCGTCAGGTTGCGCAGTTCCAGCAGCAGGGTGATGTCGCGGTCGGCCACCGGGTGCCAGTCCAACGAGGCGTTGAACACCATCGAATCGTTGGTCGGCAGCTCGTAATCCGCGATGCGCTTCTGCTTGTCGGTCCAAACGCCTTCGAACCGCGCCGCCACCGTCGCCAGCTCAAAGCCCAGGCCGGCGCGGGCCGACAAAGCCGGGATGCGCGGCAGGGGCGTGTCATTGTCGCGGTCGGTAGCGCGGACATAATCCACCCCGCCATCCAGCGTCACCGTCACCTGATCATTGCGCAGGACGGTGGTTTCGGCTTCCACCTCAAAGCCCCAGAAACGGGCATCGGTGGCGGAGAACTGGGCGACCGGTAACCCATCCTCCTCGGCACCCGTCAGGCGCTCATAGATATACTTGTCGTAATCGGTCAGGAACAGGTTGACCGACCCGGTGACCGGCCCGCCCGACTTTTTCAGGGTCGCTTCCACGCCCAGGCCGGTTTCCTTGCCGAGCGTACCGTCACCCCGCTCGTAGGTGCTGGTGGCCAGATGCGCGCCATCGGACAGCAGTTCCTCGGCATTGGGTGCGCGCTGGGTACGCGACAGGGTGACGCCCGTCATCCAGCCATCACCCAGCTGCCGCGACGCGCCCGCAGACACGGAAACGGTGGTGAAATCGCGGTCGAAATCGACGCTACCCGCCGTCACATTCTGCCGCTCCAGCCGTACGCCACCTTCCAGCGCGAAGGGCGACAGGTCCAGGCGCTGCAAGGTGAAAACACCCATCTGGTCGGTGTCGCTGGGCGGCAGGAAGGCCTCGTCACCGATGGCCTTGAAGTTGCGGCTGCTGGCCTGCACGCCGACGGCACCCGACAGGTCGCCCATGGCGCGCTGCACCATCTCGATGCGGCCTTCCCAGCCCTTGTTCAGGAAGCGGGTCCCCGTCTCCCCGCCCTCCAGCTCCTTATGCCCGTAATCGGCCCAGCCAAAGCGCACGCGCGTCGTCTCGAAGATGCCATAGGGTTGATTGACCTCGCCCATCAGGTCCAGGCGCGTCTGACCCAGATCGATGCGAACAGGGCCTTCCTCTTCCCCGCCTTCCTCTTCCTCATGGGAATGGCCGGCGGAGATGCCGTAATTGCTATCGAACCGGCTGGCGGATACGCCGAAGAAGCCCCAGTCGCCCAGATAGGACAGGCCGGCGGTGGCGCCCTTCTGTGTCAGGTCGCTGTTATCGACGCGGCCCTTGGCCTCCTCCTCGTGCTCGTGCTCCTCTGCTTCGCGCAGGACCTTGGATTCCAGGAAGCCCGGCACCTTGTAATCATCGGCCTGGCGGTAGAACCCGTCCAGATGCAGTACGAACGGCCCGTTCAGGCGGGCATCAATGCCCGACGCCAGGGAACGTTCATCGGCATTGCTGCCCACGCCGATCCGGGCAAAGCCATCGACACCGTCCTTCGGCTCGGCAATCGGGATGCGGCCATCCAGGACATTGATCACGCCGCCCACGGCATTATTGCCGTAAAGCAGGGTGGCGGGACCACGCACCACCTCCACCCGCTTGGCGGTTGCCAGGTCCAGGGCGGGGGCATGGTCGGGGCTGGTTGTGCTGGCGTCGATACTGCCAATGCCGCCCGACAGGATGCGGATACGATCTCCGCCCTGCCCCCGGATGATGGGGCGCGAGGCACCGGGGCCGAACCCCGTCTGCGACAGGCCCGGCAGCTTGTCCAGCGCCTCACCCAGCGTGGTCGACAGGGCGCGGTCCAACGCCTCACCCGACAGGCTGGACGTGCCTTGCAGGATATCGAACCGCTTGGCCCCGATGGGTGAGGCGGTGACGATGATTTCATCCACCCGGTCATGGGCCGAATTGTCCGCCGTGGGTGCCTGCTGCGCCATGGCGGGTGCTGTTGCCACCGCACTGCCCATCACCGCCGCCACCAGCCAAACAAGCGCCTTGTCCGTCCGCATTGCTGAACCCTCAACAAAATTACGTTATAACGTAACGGTTGATAGTCACGTTGGCGGCGGCCGGTCAAGCCTTGATAGGGTGCGGTCTTGTCGCAGGGTGCGCAAATGG
>JAEMSB010000783.1 GCA_016463045.1 Niveispirillum sp. | reverse complement strand
GCACGATATCGCGATAGGGGCCGGTGGCACCGGACAGGACCGCACGCAAGGCGTCGGCATTTTCCTCCGGCGATCCACCGCGCAGGTCGGCCAGGGTGACGCGGGTAAGGCCCGCCTGTTCCGGTGTCACCTCAAACCGCCGCACGTGCCCATCGCGCAGTTCGGCGACATGGGTGGGGCCGGTCGTCGTGATCTCGTCCAGACCATCGGCACCCGACACCACCCAGGCGCGGGTGGAGCCAAGGTTACGCAGCACCTGCGCCAGCGGCTCCACCCATTTCGCGTCATAGACGCCCATGAGCTGACGTTTGGCACCCGCCGGGTTGGACAGTGGCCCCATCAGGTTGAAGATGGTGCGCGTACCCAGTTCCACCCGCGTCGGCCCGACATTGCGCATGGCGGTGTGATGGCGGGTGGCCAGCAGGAAGCCGATATTGGCGTCGAACAAGGCCCGCTTCACCAGGGTGAAGTCGGCGTCCAGATTGACGCCCAGCGCCGACAGCACATCCCCCGCCCCCGACTTGGACGAGATGGCCCGGTTGCCATGCTTGGCCACCGGCACGCCGCAACCGGCGATGACGAAGGCCACGGCGGTGGAGATGTTATAGGTATGCGCCCCATCGCCACCGGTGCCGCAAGTGTCGATGATGCCGTCCGGCGCCTCGATCTTCAGGGCCTTGGCACGCATGGCACGCACCGCGCCGGTAATCTCCCCCACCGTTTCGCCACGCACGCGCAGCGCCATCAGGAACCCGCCCATCTGGGCCGGTGTCGCGTTGCCTGACATGATGATGGCGAAGGCATGTTCGGCCTCCTCATCACTCAGGGTGGCGCCGGTGGCAACCTTGGCCAGCAGCGCCTTGAAATCTCCCATATCCCCTGACATCCGGCCCTCACGCCACGCGCAGCTGCGGACCGCGGGTCACGCCGGCCAGTTTCAGGAAATTGTCGAAGATCTTGTGCCCATGTTCGGACGCGATGCTTTCCGGGTGGAACTGCACGCCATGGATGGGCAGTGTCTTGTGCGACAGGGACATGATCATGCCGTCGGGCAGCCAGGAGGTCGCCTCCAGGCAATCGGGCAGCGTTTCCTTCTCAACAATCAGGGAATGGTAACGCGTGGCCTTGAAGGGCGATGCCAAGTCTGCCATCAGGCCGCGACCTTCATGGAACACGTCCGACAGTTTGCCATGCATCGGCTCCGGCGCGCGGATGACCTTGCCGCCGAATGCCTGCCCGATGGCCTGATGACCCAGGCACACGCCCATCAAGGGGATCTTGTGTTCCGCCGCCGCATGGATCAAAGGCAGGCAGATGCCGGCCCGGTCCGGGTCGCAGGGGCCGGGCGATAGGACGATGGCTTCCGGCTTCAAGGCCAGCGCTTCCTCCACGGACAGGGAATCGTTACGCCAGACCGCCATCTCAGCGCCCAATTCGCCCAGATAATGCACCAGGTTCCAGGTGAAACTGTCGTAATTGTCGATGAACAGCAGCATGGCTCTATTCCACTATCGGCCCCCAAGGCCTTGGACCGCGAAGCCTACAGACTGACAGCGATGATTTCCAGCCCATGCAGCCCTGTCCCCGGCGGCGGGCGGCATTGCGGCAGGGGCATTGCGCCGCATCCCGTATTTGTAGCAGTAAACTAATCCAGTTCCCGTTGCCAAGGTCGCTCAATCCATGCCGCCCCAGAAGCCCCGACCCGCCGGAAACAGCAACCGTCCCCGCACCGGTGGCGGTAGGGGACCGCAGCGCCCCCGCGTGCGCAATGGGGCGGGTGCCGTGAAGCGGGGTCGGGACAGTCTGGTTCGCATCCGCCGTCTGGCC
>JAEMSB010000782.1 GCA_016463045.1 Niveispirillum sp. | reverse complement strand
CCCAGGCCTATGGCATCAAGGTCGAGGGCAAGGTGACGCTGGACGTTGAAGCCATTGTCAAGCGCTCGCGCGGTGTGGCCAACCAGCTTTCAGCAGGCGTCAAGGGCCTGCTGAAGAAGAACAAGGTCACCGTCCTGGACGGTTCGGCCAAGCTGCTGGGCGGCGGCAAGATTGCCGTTACCGCCAAGGATGGCAAGGTGACCGACGCGGCGGCCAAGCACATCATCATCGCCACCGGTGCCCGCGCCCGCGTGCTGCCGGGTCTGGAACCGGATGGCAAGCTGGTCTGGACCTATAAGGAAGCCATGGTGCCGACGGCCACGCCGAAGTCGATGCTGGTCATCGGCACCGGTGCCATCGGCGTGGAATTCGCCTGCTTCTACAAGGCCATGGGCGTTGACGTGACCCTGGTTGAGGTCGTTGACCGCATCCTGCCGGTGGAAGACGAGGAAATCAGCGCCTTTGCCGCCAAGGCCTTCACCAAGCAGGGCATCAAGATCAAGACCGGTGCCAAGGTCGTGAAGCTGGACCGCCATGCCGACAGCGTGACGGCCCATATCGATGTGGGTGGCAAGGTTGAGACGGTGACCGTTGACCGCATCATCTCCGCCGTCGGCATTGTCGCCAATACCGAAGGGCTGGGCCTGGAGAATACCAAGGTCAAGCTCGATCGCGGCCACATCGTCAATGACGGCTATGGCCGCACGGACGAGCCCGGCGTCTATGCCATCGGCGACGTGGCCGGTGCCCCCTGGCTGGCGCACAAGGCCAGCCATGAAGGCATCATCTGCGTGGAGAAGATCGCCGGCCTGCCGCACGTCCACACCATGGACAAGTCGAACATCCCCGGCTGCACCTATTCCTTCCCGCAGGTCGCCAGCGTCGGCTTGACGGAAGCCAAGGCCAAGGCCGCCGGGCATGAGGTCAAAGTCGGTCGCTTCCCGTTCATCGGCAATGGCAAGGCCATCGCGCTGGGTGAGCCGGAAGGTCTGGTCAAGACCGTGTTCGATGCCAAGACCGGCGAGCTGCTGGGCGCCCACATGATCGGTGCGGAAGTGACCGAACTGATCCAGGGCTATACCATCGGCAAGACGGCTGAACTGACGGAAGCAGAGTTCATGCACACCGTCTTCCCGCACCCGACCCTGTCGGAAATGATGCATGAGTCGGTCCTGGCCGCCTATGGCCGCGCCATCCACTACTGATCTGCCCCACGGCTGATCCATGCAACGGCGGGGGAGAGATCCCCCGCCGTTTTGCATTGAAGGGGTCCGAAATGCACAAAGGCCCCGCCGGGCGACGGGGCCTTTGCTTTCCCGGCTAATGGGGTGGGGCTGATTAACCCCAGAAGCCGGTATCGGTGGCGCCAACGGGTGCCGATGTCTGCGCCGTTATGGCCATCAGACTGGAAAGCGGCAGATTGAACAGGCCGAAGGCACTGCTGCTGGCTGTCGAAACATTGACGCTGCTGCCGGGCAGGACGTTCAGCACACTGTCGATCTGGCCGTCGCCGTCCAGATCGATCTCCACATTGGTGCCGGTGATCCGACCATCATCTTCCGGCAGAGCGATGTTTTCGCCCCCGCTGATGACCGTCACGATCCAGTCCACGGTCTGGAAGGACAAACGGTCGCCCTCCACGGCCCGGAAATCCAGGATCTGGTTGGCCAGATTGACGCGCTGTCCGTTGTTGGACAGGCTGACCCAGGAGCCGACGACATCGTCGGTGATGACGAAATTGTCGGCACCGGCACCGCCGATGGCAATATCATCGCGGTCCAATAGCAGGGTGTCGTCACCATCGCCACCAACCAGCGTGTCCCGGCC
>JAEMSB010000265.1 GCA_016463045.1 Niveispirillum sp. | reverse complement strand
CGGTAGAGGGTGACCAGCGCATAGGCGCCCGGCCCCCAATCCGCCCCGACCTTCACATCGACATCGGCACCACCCGCCGGTACCGCGATGCTGCGCGTCTCATGCACCGTCTCGTTGGCGATGACCAGCAGCGCCTCCCCCGCCACCTCGCTGTCGATGCGCAGGCGGGCCGTGTCGCCGGGGGCATAGCCGGCACGGTCGGCGGCCAGTTTCAAACGATCAGGACGATCCGGCCCGCTTTCGCCATACCAGCCGCTGGAAAAGGCGACGGAGGTGGCAGCCGGGCTGGCGCTGTCCGCCACGATCAGCCGGTATCCGCCCCAGGTCACCGCCTGCGACAGGACCGATGGCTTGTCGGCGGCGATGTCGATGGTACCGCTGGCCACCAGCTTCTCACGCGGCACCCGCTGATATTTCCAGCTTCCCCCGCTGCGGAACCATTGCCAGGTGGAGGTATCCTTGATCAGCCGCCAGGACAGCCCCTTGGCGGCAACCGGGTTGCCATCGGCATCGACGGCAATCACCTCAAACCCTGCCTTGGCGCCTTCCGGTACCGCGTCCTGAAACTGCGGGCGGATGCCGATGGACAGCGGCGTAACGGGGACGGGCACATAGACATGTTCGGCGGTCGCCCGCCCACCCGGTTCCCGGATGGCGACATAGATGTCGGCGCGCAGCGGCCTTGTACCCGGCACCTGTGCGGGGACCGTACCCGTCACCTGCGTCTTGCCCGCTGCATCCGTCTCCGCCACCGTCAGGTCCACCGGCTCCACATCGAAACTGTCCGCCGGGGTTCCCCATTGATAACCCTTGTGACGGGGGAACGGGGCCGGGTCCGGCTCCAGCGTCAGCCGCGCCTCACCGGCCAGGGCGGCACCGGGCGCGCCATACAGGAACCGGGCACTGACATTAAGGCTCAGCGCCTCACCAGGGGACAGCCGGGCCGGCTTGTTGTCGATAACAACGTCAAGGCGCTGCGGCACGAAATCCTGCACCTGGAAGCGCACCGATCCGATGGCGGGGCCAGCGGGATCGGCATGGGCCGCCGCCTCCCACTGCCCCCGGTTGGCGCTGGCCGGCAGGGTGATGGAGAGGTGACCCGCCGCGCCGCCGCCATCCGCCATCTCAAACCGCTGATGCTCCTTACCGTCGGGCCGCTTCAGCTTGATGGTCAGGCGCCGGCCCGGCAATGCCAGTGCCTGCGGATCACGCAGAAGGGTGGTCAGTTCCACCGTCTCCCCCGGACGGTAGATGCCGCGTTCGGTATAGAGGAAGGCATCCGCCGCCGCCGATGGCTGGCGACCCTCCACACCCCGGTCGGACAGGTCAAAACCGGGACGGCGCAGGTCCAGGAAGTTGAAATCGCCATCCTCGCGATAGGCCATGACCATGACCGGCGCCAGACCGCCCTCCCCGCGCAGCAGCCCGGCATCGAAATGGAAAAGCCCCTTGCCGTCGCTTTTCACCTCGGCCAGCACGTCATTGTTGCGGGCGATCAGGGACAGGCGGACGCCAGAGACCGGCTTTGCGCTGGACAGGGACCGCACCGACAGGGTTAGGCCGTCGGCACCCCGAAAACTGGTCAGGCCCAGGTCGGACTGTACCACCCACTGCCCGGCCTGGGGCCGGTAATCGTCGGAGTAATAGTAACTGTCCTCCCCATCCTGGCGCGGCGCATCCGGGTTGGTGGCGACCAGAAGATAGGCGCCGGGTTCCGTCTTGCCGATGGCATCGGCCAGGGGGAACAGGGTGGTGACGGCGCTGTTGCGCGGACCTGTCACGGGCACCTCACCTTGCCAGACCAGCCGCCCCTCATCCTGCTCCACCTCCTTCGCGCTGTAGGGATAGAAGCTGCGTTCATCCACAAAGTCCTGCCGCATGCGGGCCAGCATGCGGTCACCGACGCGGTAGAGCTTGATGGCAAGCCGGTCGACATTGACGGTAGTGATCGGCAGGCCGTCGCCCGTTTCACGCGGCAGGATGAAGCCCTGGCCCAGCGCCACAGCCGGCTGCCGGTCGGTCAGGGCCAGGGTCACCGTGGCCGCCGCCTCCAGCGTGCCGGCGCCGGCCCCCGCCGGCAAACCAGGGCGCAGGGTGGCCTGATACTCGGTGCCGAAGGTCAGGCCCGACAGGCACAGCTTCTCCCGCGCCACCCGGAAGGCTGCGCGCGTGTCAGCTGGCAGCTCGACATAGTCGGCATAGTTGACGGCACCCGTCTCGTCCAACGGCTTGTTGAAGACCAGACAGGCCTCCGCGACGGTGCCACCGGGCTCCGTCGTCACGCGGGTAAAGCGGAAGGCGCGGTCATCCGGGGTCGCGGGCGGCAATGTCCTGGCCGTCACCGGCTGTGTCGCGGTCACCGGCGGCGGGTCAAGCTTCGCCAGCATCCTGTCCGCTGGCCGGAGCGCCTGCCATCCGGCAAAGCCAACGGCCCCCAAGGACAGCACCGCGATAGCCGTCAGGACGACACGCTTCGACACCGGCATTTTCCCCCTCCCCGAAACGTCCGGAAAGGAGAGTGCCAACAGCTTTATGGCAATACAACGGTCAGGGGCAGGCCTATCACTTATGAGCGGCGGCTGCGCTTATTCTCATACATGCGCGCATCCGCCTCCCGCAGCGCCTCGTCCGGGTTGGACCGGTGCGGGTCGGCATGGACAACACCAAAGCTGGCACCGGGATAGTCGATCACCACCTTACCCAGATCGTAGCGTCCCTGAACCAGCGGGGCCAGACGGCGACGCGGTGCCTCGTCATTTTCGCCATCGCTGGGTGCCGTCAGCCCGATGACGACAAATTCGTCACCGCCCAGCCGGCCCAGCATGTCACCCGCGCGCAGCCCCTTGGACAGACGGCACCCAACCTCCACTAGGAAGACATCGCCCGCATCATGGCCATGGGTGTCATTGATCTTTTTGAACCCGTCCAGGTCGATGAAGACGACCAACACCCGCTGCCCTGTCCGCCGGCCCAGCGCGAACAGCCGCTCCAGCTCCGCCAGGGTGCAGCGGCGATTGGGCAGCCCTGTCAGGGCATCGGTAGCAGACTCCGTCTCCAACGCCGCATTGGCCTTCTGCAAATCCGCCAGCAGGCGTTCGCGTTCCAGCTGCTGCCCGATCAGGGTGGAGAAAAGCGACAAGGCCTGCTTGCCTTGAGGGGTCAGGGGCTGGCGGTCACTGCTGGCGGCGCAGAGCGTGCCATATAGGTGTTCGCTGCCCATATAGACGGGTGTGCTGGCGTATGTCTGGATGCCCAGCGCCCTGGCCGCGTCGGAATCGCCCCAGCAGGCGGCGACATCCTCCGTATAGGACCGCCCTTCCTCCAGCGCGCGCTTGCACAGCGTGTCATCCCAGGGCACGGACAGGCCCTCTTGTATCTGCATCGTCCGGCTGTTGCGGGAAAAGAGGACGGTCTGCATCCCGGCGCCGGTATCGATATGGGTCAGATAGGTGCTTTCCAGACCCGTCACCAGTTCCAGCAGTTCCAGCAGGGGCCGGGTCAGCTGTTCCACGGTGCGGGCGGAACCCAGCGTTTCTGACACTTTGCCAAGGAGGTCGGTTTGCAACGGCATCCCTCAAACGTTCTGAAAATCACACTATGATATGCGGATCATTTTGTCGGTGAACAGTGAGGCGCTGACCAGTCGTCTTTTCGGATAGGTCGTAAGACAGCAACCGGTGTCAGCGCATCAGGTCCGCAATGATCTCGAACGAGCGCAGCCTTTTGCCGAAATCGAACATATCCGACACGATCATCAGCTCATCCGCCCCGGTCCGTTCCAGCAGCGCATCGACGCCCCGGCGCACGGTCTCCGGCCCTCCGATGATGGAACAGGCCAGCATCTGCTGGACATGCAGCTTCTCACGCGGGGACCAGTAGGTCTCGATATCGGCGATGGGCGGCTGGGTCAGGCGGCGCATACCCCGGACCATGTGCGTGAAAGACATTTGCTGAGAGGTGGCGAGGAAACGGGCTTCCTCGTCGCTTTCTGCTGCGATGATATTGACGCCGACCAGTGCATGGGGCCGCTGCTGCTGCGCCGATGGCCGGAAACGGTCGCGATAGATGGCCAGGGCCTGATCCAGAGAGCCAGGGGCAAAATGGGAGGCGAAACCAAAGGGCAGGCCCAGTTCGGCGGCCAGCTGGGCCCCGAACAGGCTTGAGCCCAGGATCCACAGTGGCACTTCAGTGCCGGACCCCGGCACCGCCTCAATCGGCTGTCCCGGCGTGGCGGGTGCCAGATAGGCCTGCAGCTCCAGCACGTCGCGAGGGAAATTTTCGGCACTGGCCGGGTCACGACGCAATGCGCGCAAGGTATATTGATCCGTCCCCGGCGCGCGGCCCAGGCCAAGGTCGATGCGGCCCGGAAACAGCGTCGCCAGCGTGCCGAACTGTTCGGCAATCACATAGGGGGAATGGTTGAGCAGCATGATGCCCCCCGCCCCCACCCGGATATGCCGGGTGCCCGCCGCGATATGGGCGATGACCAGGGAGGTCGCCGCCGTGGTCACCGTCGGCATATTGTGATGTTCGGCCACCCACAGGCGCTTGTAACCCTGTTGTTCGGCATGCTGCCCCAGGGTCCGGGCCTCATCCATCGCGTCACGGCGGCTGCCGCCCTCACGCACCCGGCCCAGTTCCAGAATCGAAAAATCAACCAAACCATGTCTCCGGGGCCGCGTATCCGCATGGCCCGTCAGCGATCAACCATCGCCGCCCTTCGGGCAGCCTCGCAAATCCATATAGGGACAGCGGTCGGGCGTGACGAGGGGGGTGCGAAGCGCTTGCCAAGCGGACATGGTTTGATAAGTAGGATAATATCATTCACCCCAGCCAGCGGCGGAACGCGTCATTGTGGATATAACGATCAACGACGTTGCTGAACGGGCGGGTGTTTCCATCCGCACCGTGTCCCGCGTGCTGAACCGGTCCACCAAGGTCAATGCCCTGACGCGTGAGCGGGTGGAAGAGGCGATTGCCGCCCTGGGCTTCCGTCCCAGCGCGCGGGCGCGCGGTCTAGCGACGGGCCGTTCCTTCCTGATTGGCATGGTCCATAATGACCAGAACGCCCTGGTTCTGGACGCGGTACAGCGCGGCATGGTGCATGAGGCGACGCGGCGCGGATATGAGATCGTGATCCACCCGGCACCCGCCGGCCATCAGGGGCCGGTCGAAAATGTGCTGGATTTCGTGGGACGGTCGCGGGTCGACGGGGTCGTTGTGCTGTCGCCCGTCTCCACGGTGGCCGGCCTGCCAGAGGCGCTGGCAGCAGCGGACGTGCCCGCCATCGCCCTGTCGCCCACCCCGCTAACCGGTTTCGCCGGCTTCCTTGTCTCCAACGAACGGGCCGGTGCCGCCGATGTAGCACGCCATCTAGTGGGGCTGGGCCATCGCCGCATCGCGCTGGTATCCGGCCCGTCATCGGCGCGGTCAGCGCAGGAGCGGCGTGCCGGCTTCGTGGCGGCCTTGATGGAGGCCGGGTGCGGCCTGATCGGCGAGGTGGAAGGCGATTACGGTTTTGCATCGGGCGTGGCCGCCGCCGAACGGCTGTTGACGCTGGACCCAATGCCCACCGCCATTTTCGCCGCCAACGACATCATGGCCGCCGGTGTGTTGAAGGCCGCCGCCGCGCGCGGGATCGCGGTACCCCAAGACCTGTCCGTCGTGGGCTTTGACGGCAGCGTCCTGGCCCAGATGCTGACGCCGGCCCTGACCACGGTCCACCGGCCATTGGGGGAGATGGCGCAACTGGCCACCGCCTGGCTGATCAACATGATTGAGGACATGCCAACGCAAACCGAACTGCACCGGACCCTGACCCTGGTGCCGGGCGAATCCTCCGGCCCCGCACCACGCGGTTAGGGCAGCCGTCCCGGATTGAAGCGCCGCATCCATTCCAGAAGGGCAGGATCGGAATGGCTGTCCAGGATATGATGCAGGGTTTCCGGCCGTTCATCCTGACCCAGCTTGAACTTCGCCTTCACGCGGGTGACGCGGGCGCGAAAACCGATGATGTGACGTGCCAGTTGCTGATAGCGCGCACCCAGTTCCGCCGGGTGCCAGGGATGTTCCCGGAAATGTTCCAGCCTGTCGGCAAGCAGCTCCAGGGAGGGACCGGTCAGGTCCGGATCAAAGGCGATCTCCGCCCAGACCCGCGCCTGCGCGTAGTTCCAGGTCGGGCCCCAATCCCGCCGCCCCGCATGCGATGGCGAGATATAGGCATCCGGCCCCTTGAACAGGATCAGGGCGCCCGGATCGCGGATCAGCGCCGCGCGCAGCGGATTGGCAAGCGTCAGATGGCCGATAAGTTCAGTCAGTTCACCCGCCGCACCGAACCGGCCCACCAGGGGTAACAGGCTCGCCTCTTCCCCATCGGTGCTGGTCACCCAGGCAAGGGGAAACTGCGCGATCAGGTCCCGCAGATCATCGGCGGCGTATTGCTCAAACATGTCCTGCTTACCTGTTCAAGGCCGTTTCGGGCCAACGCCCGGCCCATGGCTGTGCATGTTCCAATTCAAAGGCTAGCGCCAGCAACGGCGCCTCCTGCCCCCGGTCAGCGGCGAACATGACGCCGATGGGCAATCCCTGCGCTGTCCAGGATAGGGGCAGAGAGATCGCGGGCGTACCCGACAGGTTCTGCAACGGTGTGTAATCCAGCCAGCCGAACATCCGTTCCATCAGCACATCCCCCGGCAGGTTGGGCGCCATGAAGCCGCGTTCGGGCGGGGGCGCGGCCAGGGT
>JAEMSB010000781.1 GCA_016463045.1 Niveispirillum sp. | reverse complement strand
ATCCGCCCCGCCTCACCATCCGCCGGATGCCAGGACGCATCAAAAAACTCCCGCAGTGCGCCCGTGGCCGGGTCGATGAAGCGCGAAAGGGCTAGTTCGGCGATACCGTCGGCCATGCTGGTCCAGCGCATATCCCCGCCTGCCTCTTCCCAGGCCAGTGATGCCTCCAACAGATGCATGTTGGGGTTGGATTGCAGGGGCAGGGCATCGGGGTCCAGCAGTGCGAACCCGCCTTGCCGGCCACAGCGCCCGATCAGCAAATCCCGCAGCGCTGTGGCCACCGGCTCCAGTTCCGCCCGCTTGTTCAGCGCGCGGGACGCATGGGCCAGCGCGAACAGGGCGAAGGCCTGATCATACAGGTCGGTGCTGTCATCCAGCACTCCGCCCTCTCTCGTCACCAGCGTGCGGAACAGGCCGTCTGCGCGGCGGTAGCGCGCCAGATAGGCATCCAGGGCCCGATGGACGATGCTGCCCGCCGGTCCTTCCCAACCAAGGGCAGGGGCCGTGGCATAGGCATAAATCTGGCGCGGCTGCACCCGTGCTCGCCGGGGCAGGTCCACCGGCTGTCCCGTCTTGTCCAGTTTCTCGTGAAAACCATCGCGCGCATGATCGTATCCGGCATCCCACCATAGGGGGAAGGCATGCTCAACGGCCCAGGTCACCAGGGCGTCGCGGCGGCGGGCCGCCTCGTAGAGGGGGGATGCGAACATGGGGTCGGTCCTTCGGGCTTCCGGTCGTCGGATGGCGGTTTCTTGCCATCAACGGTTCATTGGCACCATTGTTGCCTATTCTTCGGCTGTTTTCATCAATACCGAACGGCCCGGTAGCAGGCGGTGGTTGAAGGGCAGGATGGCTGCCCCGACGGCGGGCGCATCGGCGGCCATGGCGGCGCGGCGCAGCGGGGCCAGGATCGGCACCTGTCCACGGCCCGCCTGCATGCGGGCATTCACCGCCACCGCCAGTTCATCGACCAGCGGTGCCGGCAACCGTCCGCCGATGAACAAGGCCTGTGGGTTGATCAGGCAGGAAATGGCCAGCATCGGTCCGGTCAGCAGATCCGCCGCCAGGGTGATCCAGTCGGCCAGGGCCGCCTTGCCCGCCTCGTTCAGCGACAGAAGATCGTCGGGCTGCGTCAGGCGGTGGCCGCGTGCTGCCATGTGATCAAACAGGGCCGACAGCGACACGGCATCCTGCAATGCCGCCGCCTTGGTTGCGGGATGATGGACCGGCAGGAAGCCGATCTCTCCGGCCCGGCCATCGGCACCCCGGAAATATTGCCCATCCAGGACCAGCCCGCCGCCCAGCCCCCGGCTGATCAGCAGATAAAAAAAGCTGGGATGGCGCAGACCCAGACCGAACTGCGCCTCACCCAGGGCCGCCGCCGTCGCGTCATTCTCCACAAAGATGGGCAGGGCCGGCAGGCCCGTGAACAGCGACGGGATATCGGTCTGGTCCCAGACTTCATACTCATCCGGCTGATGCGGCAGATGCACCCGGCCCAGATCGTCCGGCAGGGCCACCCCCAGCCCGATCAGGCGCTTGGCCTTGATATTGCCCTTGGCCAGGATCGCCGACAGTTCGGTACGGACAAACTCCGCCACCTCGTCCGGCAGGGCGAAATCCACCTCCCGCGTGGCGCGTGCCCGCACCTGACCCAGCAGGTCCAGCACCACCATGGTGATATGGTCGCGGTCAATATTGACACCGATGGAAAAGCAGCCGTCGGGATTGATGGCCAGCTTCATGGCCGGCTGCCCCCGTTGCCCCAGCAGCCTTCCGGCCTCCAGGATCAACCCTTCGGCCAGCAGACGCTTGGTGATGTTGGCGATGGC
>JAEMSB010000264.1 GCA_016463045.1 Niveispirillum sp. | reverse complement strand
TGCCGGTGTCCCGCATGGGCGGGGTTGAACGACCCGCCCAGCAGGCCGATGCGCAAGCCCTTCCACAGCGTGCCCGCCCCCGGTTTCGGCGGGGTAGGCACGCGGTGGCCATGCGTCATGGGCAGGGCAGGGCGGGCGTGATCAGGGCCGGGTATGCCCATCACCGCGCACCACATACTTATAGCTGGTCAGTTGTTCGGCACCCACGGGCCCGCGCGCATGTAGCTTGCCCGTCGAAATGCCGATTTCGGCGCCGAATCCAAACTCACCGCCATCCGCGAACTGGGTGGAGGCATTGTGCAGGACGATGCCGCTGTCGACCCGCGTCAGGAACCGGTCGGCGGTGGCGGCGTTCTCCGTCACGATGCTGTCGGTATGGTGGCTGCCATGGCGACCGATATGGTCGATGGCCTCATCCACACCGCCCACCAGTTTCACCGACAGGATGGCATACAGATATTCGGTGTCCCAGTCTTCGTCCGTCGCCGGCTTCACCCGCGCATCCAGGGCCTGTACCCCGTCATCGCCGCGTACCTCGCACCCAGCCTGGATCAGGTCGTTCAGGATGGGGGGCAGCAGGGTGGCCGCCACGTCCCGGTGGACCAGCAACGTCTCCGCCGCCCCGCAGATGCCCGTGCGGCGCATCTTGGCGTTCAGCGTCACGCGCCGCGCCTTGTCGGCATCGGCATCCTTGTCCAGATAGACATGGCAGATGCCGTCCAGATGATAGATCACCGGCACTCGGGACTCATCCGCCACCCGCCCCGTCAGCGATTTGCCTCCGCGCGGGATCACCACATCGATCCAGCGAGTCATGGTCAGCAATTCGCCCACGGCGGCGCGGTCGGTGGTGGGCGGTGCCTGGATGGCGTCACGCGGCAGGCCGGCGGCATCCAGGCCTGCATGCAACGCCGCCAGGATGGCGCGACCGGAATGGAAGCTTTCCGACCCGCCGCGCAGGATGGCGGCATTGCCGGATTTCAGGCACAGGCCCCCGGCATCGGCTGTTACGTTGGGCCGGCTTTCAAAGATGATGGCGATCACGCCCAGCGGCACGCGCACCTTCTCAAAGCGCAACCCATTGGGCCGTTCCCAGCGCTCCAGCACAGCGCCCAGCGGGTCGGGCCGGTCGGCGATCTCCTCCAGCCCCTTGGCCATCGCCTCGACGCGCGCCGGGTTCAGCATCAGCCGGTCCAGCATCGCGCCCGACAGGCCCTTTTGCGTGGCCGCATCCATGTCCATGGCATTGGCGGCCAGGATGTCGGCGGTGCGGGCGCGCAGGGTGTTGGCGGCCACCCGCAACGCCTTGTCCCGCGCGTCCGCTGGTGCCGTCGCAACAATCGCGGATGCGGCGCGGGCGCGGCGGCCCAAGGCATCCATGATGCTGGCGATATCCTGGCGGTCGATGCTGTCCATGGCGGTCAAATCCCGGTGCGGTGTACGGCTAGCAGCCTACATCGTCGCAAGGCCTGTTTCACCCCTGCCGCGCCGATGCCGGCCATGCTATCCTGCGTATATGTCGATTTCATCCATCACCAGCACCCCGCCCGACCTGACCCGCGCCAGCCTTGAAGGCTTTCAGGACGCGCAGGCAGCGCTGCAGGTGGCCGCCGATGCCGTCGCTGGCGGCAATGCCGACCCCGCCGTTATCCTGGATGTGAAGCAGGCGGAGGTCACCGCAGGCATCAGCGCCGCCGTGATGAAGGCCGATCAGCAGAATTTTCAGCGCCTGCTGGATATTCTGGCGTAAATGCGGGGCCGGTTTCCCGGCCCCGATCACGTCACTTCAAGCTGCCGCAGAAGCGCTGAATGCGCGTGCAGGCTTCTTCCAGCACGTTGGTGCTGGTGGCGTAGGAGATGCGGAAGAAGGGCGACAGGCCGAAGGCGGCACCATGCACCACCGCCACACCCTCGGCTTCCAGCAGTTCGGACGCGAAATCCTCGTCCGTTTCGATGACCTTGCCCGTGGGTGCGGTCTTGCCGATAGTGCCGGCACAGGACGGGTAGACGTAAAAGGCGCCTTCCGGGTTGGGGCAGTTCAGGCCCGATGCCTGGTTCAGCATGGACACGACCAGATCGCGGCGCGTCTGGAACACGGCGGCGCGTTCCTTGATGAAATCCTGCGGACCGTTCAGCGCTTCCACGGCGGCGGCCTGGGAAATGCTGGTCGGGTTGCTGGTCGACTGGCTCTGGATGATGCCCATGGCCTTGATCAGGGCCTTGGGACCCGCCGCATAACCAATGCGCCAACCGGTCATGGAATAGGACTTGGACACGCCATTAACCGTCAGGGTGCGGTCATAAAGGGCCGGCACGACCTGGGCGATGGTGGTGAACTTGAAATCCTCATAGACGAGATGTTCGTACATATCGTCGGTCATGATGTAGACATGGGGATGCTTCAACAGCACCTCGCC
Source organism: Niveispirillum sp. (assembly GCA_016463045.1). Classification (GTDB taxonomy): domain Bacteria; phylum Pseudomonadota; class Alphaproteobacteria; order Azospirillales; family Azospirillaceae; genus Niveispirillum. The sequence continues at coordinate 4,343 of JAEMSB010000264.1, read as the reverse complement.
CAACGCCTTCAGCTCATCCGCGGTATAGGCGGCACCCGTCGGGTTGGACGGGCTGTTCAGGATCAGCCACTTGGTCTTCGACGTGATGGCGGCGTCCAGGTCGGCCGGCAGCAGCTTGAAGCCGTTTTCCGCCGGGCAGGCCACCGTGACGGGCGTGCCTTCGGCCAGCAGCACCATGTCGGGGTAGGACACCCAGTAGGGGGCGGGGATGATCACCTCATCACCCGGGTTCAGGGTGGCCATCAGGGCATTGTACAGCACCTGCTTGCCGCCCACGCCGACCGTCACCTGATCGGGCGTGTAGGTCAGGCCGTTTTCGCGCGCGAACTTGGCGCAGATGGCCTTTTTCAGGTCCGGCGTGCCGTCCACGTCGGTGTAACGGGTCTGGCCGTTTTCGATGGCGCGGATGCCGGCGGCGCGGATATTTTCCGGCGTATCGAAATCGGGTTCACCAGCGCCCAGACCGATCACATCACGGCCAGCGGCTTTCAGCGCGCGGGCCTTGCTGGTCACCGCGATGGTGGGTGACGGCTTGATGCGGGACAGGCGGTCGGCAAGCAACGACATTTATTTTCCCCTGGTTGGGACGGATTATGACCGGGAGGCGACCTTAAAGCGCCCGATCATTGTCGCCAAGCACAGGATTGTTATAGGACGCGCGCGTTTTGGACAGGGGTGGCGAAGGGCTGATTTGATACAATCGTAACCCACCCGGTCGTGACATCGGGACCATTCTGGGTTATTTCCTGCCCAATGCTCAACGAACTTGCGAAATGGTTTGGGGTCGCGGTCGTCGACCTGATCAGCTTCACAGCGATCGCCCTGGTGGTGATTACGCTGGTGGTGACGTTCGCCCTTTCGGTGAAGCCCAAGCGTATCAAGCCCACCTCCATCAAGCAGTACAATGCAGAGCTGTTCAAGCGCCGCATGGAGCTGGAGGAGCTCTCATACCCCATGCTGAACGATGTGAAGATCGGCGGGGGCAAGGCCGGGCTGGTGCGGATCGACAATGTGCTGCGCCTGCCGGCCAGCATTCTGCTGATCATGTCGGCCCCACCCGATGTGGCGGGGCAGGTGCGCTGTAACCAGAATGCGGGGCAGTGGAAATATGTGAAGCCCGACCATACGGTCGGCGCCTTTATCAACCCGGTTTTACAGCTTCATCCACTGATCACGGCCATCCGCAGCCGTTTCCCGCTGGTGCGCGTCCGTGTCCTGTGCGTGTTTCCGCGTCAGGCCGATTTCGGGGGCCGCACGGTCAAGACGGCGTGCCTGCCCGATGACATGGTCAAGATGATCCGGGAAATGGCCGCCGAAGATGGCGCGCAGAACCAGGCCATGGATGCCGCCTGGGACAGCCTGTCGGTGGCCCTGAAGCAGGGCAGCGCGGAGGCCGAAAGCAACAGCAACAATGCCAAGGGTCGCCGGGCAGGCTGATCCGCCCGGCGACCGCTACGGTATTACTCTTCGCTGCCGCCATCCTGGGCGATGTCGTCGGCCAGTTCGCCGGCCATTTCGACGAACAGTTCGGCATCGGCGGTGATGCCATTCGCCTCGCAGATGCGCATGAAGACGCGGTAGCCGTGCAGGATGGCGACATCCATGGCGGCCTGATCGCCCTCCTCGCTATACCGGTCCTTGATGTCCTGATCTTCCAGCGTGCCGAGGATATCCATCTCGGCGGCCTTCAGGACGGCTTCCATCGCCTGCTTGTGAAGTGTGGACATGGGTCCGGTTCCTATGACTGACAGGGCCGGGGTCAAATGCCCCGCAATTGCCGCTTCATACCATTGAATGGATGCAGCGCAACCCTTTGCGTGAGAATGTGGTTCAGCGTGCCCGGTGGCGGGGGCCGCGACAACCGCTCAATTGCGCAGATTGATGGCCTGCAGCTTGCGGGTCTTGCGGTTCATCTCGACCTCATATTGCAGCCACTGTCCCTCTTTCAGGGTGGGCAGGCCGATATATTGAACGGCGGAGATATGGACGAACACGTCCTCGCCGCCATCCTCGGGCGTGATGAAGCCAAAGCCCTTGGCGCTGTTGAACCATTTGACGGTGCCCGTGGGCATGGCGCTCTCCCCGGCGCTGTCGTGACGATGGCGGGCAACATGGCCCCAACGCCGCGCCATTGCAAGGGGCCGGGGCAGGGGACGGGGTTGCGCCCGCTTACTGTGTACTGGCCGCTGCCGGCGTGATCAGGGTTGCCAGGGTGTTGCCATCCACCCGTCCATCGAAACGCAGATCCGCGTGCATGGCCCAGCGGCGGGTGGTTCGCAATAGCGGGATGAAGGGCAGATCCCGGCTGGCGATCACCGCAACCTGCTGCAACAGCTGCTCCCGCCGGCTTGCATCCGCCTCCACTATGGCCTGCGACAGGATCTGATCCAGTTCAGGGTTGCTGTATCCGCTGTCATTCTGGCTGCCGGCCTTTATGTCCGGCTGTGGGGTGTGAAGCAGTTCCCAGTTGGAATAGCCCATTTCCCCCGTGAACGGGACCCGGCTGCCCAGGAACAGGTCATAATCCCGGTCGCGCAGCAGGGGCAGGGCGTCGCCCACGCTGGCATAGCGGATATCAAGCTGTACCCCGATGGCCAGCAGGTAACGGGCCACGCCCTCCGCGACGCGCGCAAAGGGTTCGATGGTGATCAGCCGCAGGCGCAGGCCTTTCGGTACACCCGCCTGCGCCAGCAATCGCCGCGCCTCGGTCTGATCGAAGGGAATGGATGCAGCCGGGGTGTAGCCGGGAATACCGGGCGGTGCCATCTGGTCCGCCGGTTCGGCGCTGCCCTGCGCGATGCGCTTGCTCAAGGCCGCCCGGTCGATGGCGATGGCAAGGGCGCGGCGTATATTCACGTCCGACAGGGGGCCGGAAAGATTGACGGTCAGCATCAGCGTGCGCAGCGGTTTGCTGTCCACGACCTTGATGTCGGCGCGTGCGCTCAGGAAATCCAACGATTCCGGAACCACCTGATTGATGATGTCCACTTCTCCGGACACCAGTGCCCGTGCACGGGCGACACCGGAACCAAGAAGAACCTGTTGTACGCGGTCCCAATGCGGTCGGGCGCGCCAATAGGTATCGGCGCGAACCAGATCGGCGCTGCTGCCACTGCGGAAGGAGGCCAGGCGATAGGGGCCGGTGCCCGGCACCTTGCCATCCGCGAACCGTTGTTCGGTGAGGGCAGCCAGCCCATCGGAGGTTCCAGCACAGCCGCGCGGCTGATAGGTACCTTTCCAGCCATCGGGAGCGGGGATGATCGGCAGAAGCGTCAGGACATGCGGCAGCAAGGGCATGGTCCCCCGCGTGGTGATGACCAGCGTATGGGTATCGCGCGCCACCGCCTGCTCCACCCCCGCGATCAGGCCGGCCAGTGGCCCGTTCCCCATGCTGTCCAGCCGGCAAAAGGTGAAGGCCACATCATGGGGTGACAGAAGCTTGCCATCATGGAACCGCACATCGGGGCGCAGCCGGACCACCCAGGTCCGCTCCCCCTCCATCTCCCACCCCGTGGCAAGCCAGGGGACGATGCCCAGCCCGTCATCGGGCAGGATCAGCGGTTCGAAGATGTGAAACGCCAGATTGCGGCTGTCGACGGAATAGAACCGGTGGGGATCAGCCGAGGCCGCCACCATGTCGAGCCCGACGCGCAGCACCTGTGCCGGTGCATCGGTGGCAAGCGCGGTAGCCCCGCCTCCCAAGGTCAATGCGGTGATAAGTGCAAGCGAACGCAGGCCGCACCAGATCAACCGGCGGTGCCATAGTGAGGGACTGTTGCTGGACGTGATCAATCCATCGCCCTCAGAGTTTGTGCGATTTCAAGCCTAAGCTATTGGGATAGCGCTGAACACTGGTCATTGGGATAGCGGTGGACGCGGTTCCGGCAATTGTCACAGCTTTCAACCGATCCCGGCCAGCAGGTCCCCATCTGTGCGCGTTTCCGATGCCTCCAGCGGGTCCGGCGCGTTGGGGTCGCCGGCGGCGGTTTCCCGGCCCAGATGCGGCAGGCCGATGGAGCGCAAACCACCGATCAGCGTCCGCTGCACGATCACCCCGCGCTGCTCCATATAGGAAAGAAGCCGGCGGGCACGGCCGGGTGACCGGCTGCCGCAGGCCCGCGCCACCTCGGCATCCGACGGGCAGGGGGCCCGTGACAGAGCGGCGCGTGCCAGCAGCAGGAAGACGCCCTGCATATCCTCCGGCAGGGTCTTGGCGGCCTGTTCGGCGGCGGTCCAATCGGGGTCGTCGGCCCCTTCGGCATCCACGCCGGCCCGGATCACCGACAGGCGGCGGCGGAAGGCCGGCATGTCCAGCGTTTCGCCACGCAGCCGGTGGATGCGGC
>JAEMSB010000263.1:2479-6765 GCA_016463045.1 Niveispirillum sp. | reverse complement strand
AAGACCAGCTTATGGTCGGTGGGACGCAACTTGGCCGTACCCGCCTGCTTCTGGATGAATTCCACCAACTTGGCCGGATTCTTGAAACTGTTATTGCGGAAGCCGACGGTAGCCCCCTTCGGCCCCGCGTCCAGATTGGAAACACCCGCCTCCCGGCACAGGCGCTTGATCTCCATCAGGCGCAGCAGATTATCGACCTCCGGCGGCATCTTGCCGAACCGGTCGATCAATTCCACACCAAACGCCTCCACCTCCTCCTTGCTGTCCAGGTCGGACAGGCGACGGTAAAGGGTAAGGCGTACGCCCAGATCGGGGACATAGCTTTCCGGGATCAGGACCGGCATGCCCAAAGCGATCTGAGGCGACCAGGCGTCTTCGGCCACCTGCAGGTCGGACAGGCCGCCGCGTGCCGCCTCCACCGCCTCTTCCAGCATCTGCTGGTACAGTTCCACGCCGACCTCACGGATCTGGCCGGACTGTTCCTCACCCAGCAGGTTGCCGGCACCTCGGATATCCATGTCGTGGCTGGCAAGCTGGAAACCCGCGCCCAAACTGTCCAGCGTTTCCAGCACATGCAGGCGCTGCTGCGCCGTGGCGGACAGGACCGTCTTGGGCTGATAGGTGAGATAAGCGTAGCCGCGCACCTTAGACCGGCCAACGCGGCCCCGGATCTGGTAAAGCTGCGCCAGACCGAACAGGTCGGCGCGGTGGACGATCATGGTGTTGGCGCGCGGGATATCCAGGCCGCTTTCGATGATGTTGGTGGCCAGCAGAACGTCGTACTTGCCATCGTCGAAGGCCGTCATCACGTCCTCCAGCTCCGTCGCCGCCATCTGGCCATGGGCGGTGATCAGCTTCACCTCCGGCACCAGTTCCTCCAGCCGGACACGGACCTTATCCAGATCCTCCAGGCGTGGGCAGACATAGAAACTCTGCCCACCCCGGTGGTGCTCGCGCATGATCGCTTCGCGGATCACCACGGGATCGAAGGGCAGGACGAAGGTGCGCACGGCCAGACGGTCGACGGGCGGCGTGGCGATCACCGACAATTCACGCACGCCCGACAAGGCCAGTTGCAGGGTGCGCGGGATGGGCGTGGCCGACAGGGTCAGCACATGCACATCGGTGCGTAGCTCCTTCAGCCGCTCCTTCTGCTTCACGCCGAAATGCTGTTCCTCGTCCACGATGACCAGGCCCAGGCGCTTGAAATCCAGACTTTTGCCCAGCAAGGCATGGGTTCCGATGACGATATCGACGGTGCCGTCGGACACACCTTGCTTGGTCAGGTTGGCGTCCTTGGTGGTCACCATGCGCGACAATTGGCCGATACGCACCGGCAGGCCGGCAAACCGCGCCTCGAAGGTGCGGGAATGCTGGCGCGCCAGCAGGGTGGTGGGCACCACCACCGCCACCTGACGGCCCGCCATGACGGCCAGGAAGGCGGCACGCAACGCCACCTCCGTCTTGCCAAAGCCGACATCGCCGCAGATCAGGCGGTCCATCGGCTTACCCGATCCCATATCCTCGATCACATCATCGATGGCCCGCAACTGGTCGTCCGTTTCCGCATAGGGGAAACGGGCGCAGAACTCATCCCAGGCGCCATCAGGGATCGGCACGGCATCGGCCCGGCGCAGGGCGCGTTCGGCGGCGATGCGCAGCAGGGCGTCGGCCATGTCCTTCAGACGGCGCTTGACGCGGGCCTTGCGCGATTGCCAGCCGACACCGCCCAGCTTGTCCAGCGTGGCGCCTGCCTCCTCGCTGCCATAGCGGGACAGGACCTCGATATTCTCCACCGGCACATACAGCTTGTCGCCGCCATCATAGATGATGCGCAGGCAATCATGCGGGGCGCCACCAACGGTCAGCGTCTCCAGACCGTCATATTTGCCGATGCCATGGTCGATATGGACGACGAAGTCGCCAGGGTTCAGCGATGCGGCTTCCGCAATGAAATTGGCGTTGCGGCGCTTCTTCTTTGACCCGGCGCGAACCAGACGGTCGCCCAGGATATCCTGTTCGGTGATCACGGCCAGACCGGGGGCCGTGAAGCCATGATCCAGCGGCAGGACGATCAGCGCCGCCGTCCCCTTGTCCAGCGTCAGAAGATCGGCCCAGGCATCCACGGCCTTCAGCCGCGTCAGCCCATGTTCTTTCAGCACCGACAGCAGACGGTCGCGCGATCCGGTCGTATAGCCGGCAATGACAGGGGTGCGCCCATCGCGGGTCAGCGCCTCGATATGCTCCCGCAGAACGTCATAGACATTGACGCCGGACTGCACGCGGGCATCGGCAAAATCGCGGCCCTTGCGCCCGCCGCCATCCACCATGTCCTTGTTGGATGTGTCGCCCTCAATCGCGGCGAAGGGCGACAGTTGAGCGACTGCGCGCACGGCCAGATGCCGGTCGAACGTGTCGCCATCCAGGAACAGCAGGGAAGGGGGAATGGGCTTATAGGCGGGATTGCCGGATTTCTTCTCCGCCTCCACCATGGTGCGGCGGGCGCTGTAGAAATCCTGGATCTGCTCCAGCCGCTCATCGCGCGCCTGCTCGACATTGGGGTCCAGCGTCACCGACGCGTCGGGCAGATAATCGAACAGGGTTTCCATGGAGCTGTGGAACAAGGGCAGCCAATGTTCCATGCCCGCATGTTTGCGCGCGGTACTGACCGCCTCATACAGCGGATCATCATCGGTGACGGCCCCGAAATGTTCGCGATAGCCGGTGCGGAAGCGCTGGATCGACATTTCATCCAGGAATACCTCTGACATCGGCGTCAACAGGAAGCCGTCGCGCTTATCGACCGTCAACTGTGTCATGGGATCAAAGCTGCGCACGCCGTCCAGGTCATCGCCGAACAGGTCCAGGCGCAGCGCCTCGCCACTGCCGGGTGGGAACAGGTCGATGATGCCGCCGCGGATGGCGAACTCTCCAGGCTCCCGCACCGTCTGCGCGCGGATATAGCCGTTCTGCGACAGAAAACGCTGCAGCTCCGCCACATTGATGCGGGAACCGACCTTTCCGGCGAAGCTGGCATTGCGGAAGGCCAGCCGGGGCGGCAGCTTCTGCACCACGGCATTGACCGTGGTCAGCACCAGGAACGGCTTGCCGGCATGGGGACGCAGCAGCCGTGTCATGGTGGTGATGCGCTGTGCCACGATCTCCCCATTGGGGGAAATGCGGTCATAGGGCAGCACGTCCCAGGCCGGGAAATGCAGCACCTCCACGTCGGGGGCGAAGAAGGACACTACCTCTGCCAGCCGCGCCGCGCGGGCATCGTCGCTGGCGATATGCAGCAGGCCCGCCGACCCGCCGCGTTTGGCCAAGGCCGCCAGTAATCGCGCATCCTGCCCGTCCGGCGCGCCGGACAGCAGCATGCGGCGCGGATGGCCCAGGTTCAGGGCGATGTCGGGCGTGGGGATCATGCTCATCACAAGGGCGCTTCACGGCTATCGGCAACGGATGCGGCGGGTATAGCAGGGTTCGCGGCCGATGGGAACAAAAGGGGGACGTCGTCCGACGTGCCGTCAGCCCGGTGCAGCGCCAGCCTTGATCCAGAAGACGGCGCAGTAATCGATGGGCTGGATATGTTCGGTGATCCCGTGCGCGTCACGGAAATCATGCACCGCCTGCTTGCATGCCGGGATGATGTTGTAATCATCAACGATGATCACCCCGCCGGGGGAGACCTTGTGGTACAGGTTGGTCAACCCGTCCATGGTCGATTCATACATGTCGCCGTCAAGGCGAAGCAGGGCCAGTTTCTCGATCGGGGCGGTGGGCAGCGTGTCCTTGAACCAGCCCTTCAGGAACTTTACCTGATCGTCCAGCAGATCATATTTCTGGAAATTGGCCTGCACTTCTTCCAGGCTGATGGCCAGTTCGGCGTATTTCGACAAATCGTCGTACTTGGCGTCTTCTGGATATTGCTCGGCATTGATGGGCGGCAGCCCTTCGAAACTGTCGGCCACCCAGACGGTGCGGTCGGTCACATTCAGGGCGGCCAGGATGGCGCGCATGAAAATGCAGGCGCCACCGCGCCACACACCCGTTTCGATCATGTCGCCGGGGATATTTTCCCGCAGCACATGGATGACGGCATCGCGCAGATTATTCATCCGCTTCTCGCCAATCATCGTATGGGCTTTCAGGGGCCAATCATGGCCCACCTCACGGTGAAACCGGCTGAATGGCTGACCATAGGGGCCACAGCCGGGGTCCTCATAGATCAATCCCGTCAGACACTTCTTCATCAACTCGATGTAAAGAAGACGGGGATCGGTCTG
>JAEMSB010000263.1:0-2469 GCA_016463045.1 Niveispirillum sp. | reverse complement strand
CCATCATGGAACCTCAAGGCTGGGGCGGCGGCCGGAACGGCGGACAGGACCCGGTAACATGTCTGCTTGTTCCGGCCTGATCCTGTCAAGCGGACCGGCTCACTTTACCTCAACCGCGTAGGTGGCGACGTCCGGCGTGGTCTTGATCAGGCCGCGCGCCTTCAGGAACTGCGCGAAACGCTCATACCGGGCATTGTCCAGCGCGCGGGGGCTGTGGGCGAAGCGGGCGATGCTGTCCTTCCAGGCGCGCTTGTTCAACTCCGTATCCAAATCCTTGCGGCCCTTGATGAACAGGCCCCAGGCTTCGTCCGGATGGTTGATCAGGAACTGTGTGCCGCGTTCCACGGCGTTCAGGAAACGGCCAATGCGCGGGTCGTTCACCTTGTTCTTGGCCGTGATGAAGACCAACTCATCATAAGCGGGCACGCCTTCTTCTTCGGGGAAGAAGGCCCGGCCTTCCTTCTTTTCAATCGCCATCTGGTTCAGTTCGAAATTGCGGTAGCCGCCGACAATGGCATCCACCTGCCCCGCGAACAGCGCCGGCGACAGGGAGAAATTCACGTTGATCAGGGTGATGTCTTTCAGCGACAGGCCGTGCTTTTCCAGCATGGCGCCCAGCAGCGCATCCTCGAACCCGCCGACGGAGAAGCCGACCTTCTTGCCCTTCAGATCCTTGATGGACTTGATCGGGCCATCCTTCAAGACGATCACTGTGTTGAGCGGCGTGGCGACCAGGGTGCCGACGCGGACCACCGGCAGGCCGGCATCGACCTGCAGATGCAGCTGCGGCTGATAGGAGACGGCGATGTCACCCTGGCCGGCGGCGACCAGACGCGGCGGGTCGTTGGGATCGGCGGGTGCGATCATCTCCACCGCCAGGCCTTCATCCTTGAAGTAGCCCTTTTCCTGCGCGACATAGAGCGGGCCATGGTCCGGGTTCACGAACCAGTCCAGCAGCACCGTCATCTTGTCCTGCGCCAGGGCAGGCAGGGTGCCTGCCGCACTGGCGGTCATGGCGGCGGCCACGGCCACCGCGCGCATCCAACGCATCTTCATCATCTCTCTTCCTTGCTCATCACGCTGTCAGGCAGCCAGGGCAATGCCCGGCGAACGGTAAGATCGACCAGCAGCCACAGGCCGACGGCCAGCAGTGCCAGAATGAAAAGTGCAGCGAAGGTCAGGTCCGTCTGCACCCGCGCCGTCGCATGCAGCATCAGATAGCCAAGCCCCGCCGACGCCCCGACCCATTCCCCCACCACGGCCCCGATGGGCGCGACGGCGGCGGCCATGCGCAGGCCGGAGCCTAGCGCCGGCAATGCCGCCGGCATGCGGATATGACGCAATACCGCCCAGGGGCTGGCCCCCATGGTGCGGGCCAGGTCCAGCCAGCCGGGGTCGGTGCGGCGCAGCCCATCATAGAAGCTGGCAGTCACGGGGAAGAAGATGATCAGCGTGGCCATCGCCACCTTGGACGCCATGCCATAGCCCAGCCACAGCACCAGCAGCGGGGCAATCGCGAACACCGGCACCGCCTGACTGGCCAGCAGCAGCGGCAACAGCCAGCGTCGGGCCGCCGACGATGCCGTGAGCGCCAGTGCCGCCAGCCCGCCGCAGACCGTGCCCAGGATCAGGCCCAGCACAATTTCCAGCAGCGTGTATCCCGCATTTTCGGCCAGTAACGCCCAGTCATCAACCAGACGCAGCGCCACCCGTTCCGGTCCCGGAAGGATGAAATGCGGCAGGTCCGCCAGCCGCACCAGCAGTGCCCAGGCCAGGATCAACCCCGCCAATGTCACGATACCGCGCAGGAAACGACCGGCCTTCATGCCGCATCTCCCCCGCCACGCAGGCGTGACAGCAATTCACCCTGCAACGTCAGCAACGCGTGTTGATCCGGTGGGCGCGGCGTGTCACCAGCCGGGGTCAGCGGTGTGGACAGCCGTGCCGGACTGCCGCTCAACACCAGCACCTGATGACCCAGGCGCAAGGCCTCCATCGGGTCATGCGTCACCATGATGACCGTTCGGCCCGACAGAAGGCGCGCCGCAAGGTCCTGCATATCCAACCGGGTGATGGCGTCCAACGCGGAAAAGGGCTCGTCCATCAGGACGATGGGCCGGTCTTCAAACAGGGTGCGGGCCAGGGCCGCGCGTTGCCGCATACCACCCGACAGGGCATCGGGCCGGTCGCCCGCGCGGTCCCCCAGGCCAACATTGTTCAGCAGGGCCATGGCCCGCGCCCGCTCCGCAGCGCCGACCCGGCCCCCGCGCAGCGTGACACCCAGCGTCACATTCTCCAGAACGCTGGCCCAGGGCAGCAGCAGATCCTGCTGCCCCATCCAGGCGATGCGACCGGACAGCGGTTTGCCATCATCGGCGGTGACGCTACCCGTACCGGCCAAAAGCCCGGCGATAAGGCGCAGCAGGCTGGACTTGCCAACCCCGCTGGGACCCAGCAGGCAGGTGGTCA
>JAEMSB010000780.1 GCA_016463045.1 Niveispirillum sp. | reverse complement strand
CGCATAACCCAATACGTCGACCTTGGCGTCGGACAACTCCACGGCGCAGCGGTCGGATTCGCCGTCCATCGCCGCCAGCTCTTCCTTGCGCACTTGCTTCATGCGCATGCGGCTGGAGTGAAAGGTGAAGCGTTCCGGACGGATCAGCTGACGCGCGGTGAGCATCGCCGGGATCTCGGTTTCCATGGTGGTGTTGGAGCTCGGCACGATCTGGCCGATGCGGTAAGGCGTGAGCATAAAAGTCTCCGGATTCGATTAGTTCAGGCGTGGGCCAAGGAAATCACCGAAGGCGGCGAAGAAGCCTTCCAGGTCATCCCAGGGAATCATGTGTCCGGCGTTTTCGACGTGGACACTGCGAATGTTCGGTTGCAGGTCGAGGATTTCCGCTTCGTCCTCGGGCTGAATAACACCACCACGGCCGGCGATCATCAGTAACGCCGGGGCCTGGAGTTTCGGCAGATCCTGATGGAAATCCACGTCGTGGAAATCGTTGAAGGCCCGCACGATTGCCGGTTCGTAGCAGGTGTGCAGCCATTCGGCGCGCAGTTGCAATTGTTCCTCGGACCAGGTGGCGCAGAAGGCGCGCATCGCATCAACGTCCATCCCGATCAAGGATTGGCGAATCGAATCGACATACCACGGCAGTTTGCTCGGATACTCGCGCCGGCCAGGGCCGGACACCGGTGGATCGATCAGTACCAAACGGCTCACCCCGGCCGGATGCAGCACCGCGCTGCGCACCGCAAACCGCGCACCCATGGAGTGGCCGACCAGGTTGTAGCTGTTCAGCTTCATGGCCTGGGCGAAAGCGCCGATGTCGTCGGCGCAGGCGTCAGCGCTGTAGTCCAATTCCGGGCCGGTTGAGGAGAGGCCGCGACCGCGAACGTCCAGCACGTAAGTGTCGAAATGCTCGCCTAAGCGCTCCGCGACAAACCCCCAGGTGATCGCCGGGCTGGTGATGCCGGGAATCAGCACCAGCACCGGGCCTTTACCGCCATAGCGCAGGTAGTGCTGGCGAATGCCGTTGGCCTGGACGTTGCCGCCATGGATGAACGTACTCACGCGGCCACCCCCGATTTCAGCGACTGGGCATACGGGTGATAACCCTGGAACGCCTCAAACATTTCTTCGCGGCTGCTGTCGACGAACGCGCCCTGGAAATCCCATTCCGGATGCGGCACGCCGGTGACGTAGTAGTACTCGTCGCGCTTGCCGGTGGTGTAGTAGACCATCATGTGCCGGTCCTCGGTCCACCACTTGATGCAGTCTTCGAACTTCAAATCGTATTTGGCCAGTTGATCGCCTCGGATCAGCGCGCGATGCGCCACCCACCCGCTGTACAGCGGTTTTTCCGCGCCGAGCAACTCTTCACGAATCTTCGAATTGATGCCGTCGGCGCCGATGACGATGTCGGCGTAGGTGACTTCGCCGTCACTGAAGGTCAGGCGTACCTGGCTGTCGGTTTCTTCCAGGGTTTCCAGGCGTTTGTTGAAGTGCACGGTGCCGGGTTTGATCGTCGACATCTGCAGGGCGTGCAGGTCGCCGCGGTGCACGGTGATGTAGGACGCGCCGTATTCCTTGCGAGCGAAATCGCCCAGTGGGATGCGTGACAGGTAATCGCCACTCAAACCGTCACGGCTGAACCAGTGATCGGGGTGCGAACCCATGAGGTCGAGCTGTTGCTCGATGCCCATGCGCCGGAAGATTTTCATGATGTTGGGCCCCATGTGAATCCCGGCGCCGAGGCGGGAGAACTCGGGTGCCTGTTCGTAGATGTCCACCTCGAACCCGGCTTGTTGCAGCAGCGTCGCAGCGGCGGCACCGCCCAGACCTGCAC
>JAEMSB010000779.1 GCA_016463045.1 Niveispirillum sp. | reverse complement strand
TGTCCCTGCCCGCCGCTGCCGAGATGGCCGCCGATCCTGCCAGCGTGGTGGAAGTGGTCGGCCAGCGTCAGGGCAGCCCCACTGCCCCGTCCGTCGATGACGCCCGCAAGCAGATCAACAAGGTAGCCGGCGGCGTCGATCTGGTCACGGCGGAGGAGTTTCGTGACAAATACGCCCTGAACCTGAAGGACATGCTGTCCGGCACGCCCGGCGTCTATGCCCAGCAACGCTTTGCCGAGGAAGTGCGCATCTCCATCCGGGGTTCCGGATTGTCACGCAGTTTCCATATGCGCGGCCTGTCGCTGCTGATCGACGGGGTCCCCGTCAACCTTGCCGACGGCAGCACCGATTTCCAAGAGATCGACCCCCGCCAGGCCCGCTATGTCGAGGTGTTCAAGGGCGGCAATGCCCTGCGTTACGGTGCCGCCAGCCTGGGCGGGGCCATCAATGTCGTCACACCCACGGGCCGCACGGCCAGCAGCGCCAACAGTATCGCCATTGATGGCGGCAGCTTTGGCACCATCCGTCTGGCCGGCACGGCGTCCGCCGCCGGTGAGACACTGGACGGCTATGTCAGCGTCAATGGCATCCGGTCCGACGGCTATCGCCAGCAGACGGCACAGCAGACAGCGCGGCTGGCCGGCAATATCGGCATCAAACTGACCGACAGTGCCGAAACCCGCTTCTACCTGTCGGCCAACCATATCCAGCAGGAAGTGCCCGGCACCGTCAGCCGCGCCTCGGCCCTGGACACGCCGCGTCTGGCCCCGGCCATCAACAACCAGAATGACTATGCCCGCGACATCAACTCCGTCCGCCTGTCCAACCGGACCAGCATCCTGCTGGGTGACGAGGCGCAACTGGATGTGGGCGGCTTCCTGAATGTGAAGTCGCTGTTCCACCCGATCTTCCAGGTGGTGGACCAGGACAGCCAGGATGTCGGAAGCTTCATCCGCTATACCGATGTCGGCCAGATCGGCGGTCTGCGGCACGAGCTGGTGGTGGGGCTGCAGGGCCGCTACGGCCATGTCGATGCGCTTCAATATGTGAATGTACGCGGCAGCCGGGGGGCTAAGACCGCCGATGGCGACCAATACGCCCAACAGGCCGAAGTCTACGCGGAAAGCCGCACCTCGCTGACGCCGGACCTCACGCTGGTCGCCGGCCTGCAATGGATGGCGGCCAAGCGGGAGTTGGATAACAACCTGAATCCCACCCAGGACGCGGATAAGAGCTTCCATGCCCTGAACCCCAAGCTGGGCCTGCTTTATCAGCTGGTTGGCGGCACCCAGCTTTATGCCAATGTCTCCCGCGCGGAGGAGGCGCCCACCTTCTCCGAACTGGTGCAGGCCCCGGTGCCGCGCTTTGTGCCGCTGGCGTCGCAGAAGGCCTGGACGGCAGAGGTGGGCACGCGCGGACAGTCGGGCATTTTCACATGGGATATCGGTTTGTACCGGTCCTGGCTGCGGGGTGAGTATCTGCAATTCACCGTCAATCCCTCCATCCCCGCCGGCACCTTCAATGCCGACAAGACCATCCATCAGGGGATCGAGGCCGGGCTGGACGTGACCATCGCGGACAAGCTGTTCGCGTCGGGCGCGGGCAGCGTGGTGTTCAGCCAGACCTACATGCTGAACGATTTCTACTTTGACGGTGACGCGCAGTTCGGTGGCAATGATCTGGCCGGCGCACCGCGTCATCTCTATCAGGGTGGCCTGATCCTGAAGGATGGCGATGCCTGGCAGGTCGGGGCCAATGTTGAATGGGCACACGATGGGGCCTGGATCGACTATGCCAACAGCCTGATTCGCACCTCCATGACCGCGCTCGCCGAGAG
>JAEMSB010000262.1:610-6777 GCA_016463045.1 Niveispirillum sp. | reverse complement strand
CGCTGCGCGAATATTACGACGCCCATGCCGGTGACTACATCACCCCGGAAAAGCGCTCTATCGCGCAGGCTGTGTTCCCCAGCAAGGAGGCCGCCGACAAGGCCCTGGCCGCCGTGAATGGTGGCAAGAAGATTGAGGACGTGGCCAAGGAAGCGGGCGTCGAGGCGGTGACCCTGGACGATGTCCAGAAGGATGGCCTGCCCGCCGAACTGTCCGAACCCGCCTTCGCCGCCGCCCAGGGCACGTCGGGTGGCCCCGTGGAAAGCGCCTTCGGCTTTCACATCTTCACCGTCACCAAGGTTCAGGCTGGTGGTGAACGCAAGCTGGAAGAGGTGAAGGACGAGGTCGCGCAGAAGGTCCGCCAGGACAAGGCCCTGGAGAAGCTGTTCGAGCTGTCGACCAAGCTGGAAGATGAGCTGGCCGGCGGTACGCCCCTGGCCGAGGCCGCCCAGACCGTCGGTGCGCGCATCGTGAAGCTGGAGAAGGTCGACAGCCGTGGAGCCAATGCCGCGGGCGTGGCCCAGGGTGCAGACCTGCCCGCCATCGACAAGATCATCGCCTCGGGCTTTACCGTTGCTTCCGGTCAGACGGGCAGCGTGGAAGAGGCCGGGTCCGACGCCTTCTTCGCGGTGCAGGTCGAAGCCGTGTTCCCCGCCGCCCTGAAGCCGCTGGACGAGGTGAAGTCGCTGGTTCTGGGTGATTGGCAGGCCGAACAAAAGCAGATTGCCGCGCGCAAGAAGGCCGAGGAAGTCGCGGCCAAGCTGAAGGCCGGCACGCCGGCCAAGGAAGCAGCATCCGGCATCCCCAGCGCCCTGGTCCAGAATGTCGATCCGCTAATGCGTGCCGGCGCGCCCAGCGCCATCGTGCCCCCTGCCGCACAGCAGACGCTGTTCAGCGGCGCCGTCGGCGATGTCGCCACGGGTGAAAAGCCGACGGGCGTGGTGGTGGTCAAGCTGACCGGCATCATCGCCGCCGACCCGGCCAACCCGATGGCAGCGGCACAGGTGACGCAGCTGGCCAATGCCACGGGCCAGGCCATGCAGGATGAACTGGTCCTCCAGTATCTGGCGGCCCTGCGCGCCCATTATGGCGTGACCATCAACCAGACCCTGATCAACCAGCTTTACCGCACCACGCAGGAGTAAGTCCCGTGCGCACCCTTCCGGACGACAGCACCTTCATCCGCACCTATGACAGCGGAGCGGCGCAGGTGCTCTGGACCCGGCTGGTCAGCGATCTGGACACCCCCGTTTCCGCCATGCTGAAGCTGGTGCGCGGGCGTCCCAACGCTTTCCTGCTGGAATCGGTCACTGGCGGTTCGGTGCGTGGGCGTTACTCCATCATCGGCTTGAAGCCCGACCTGATCTGGCGCTGCCGGGGCACGAAGGCCGAGATCAACCGCAACGCTGCGGTTGATCCCGACAGCTTCACCCCTTGCGCCGAAGACCCGTTGAAGGCCCTGACAGCGCTGCTGGACGAAAGCCGCATCGACCTGCCGGCGGAGCTGCCGCCCATGTCGGCGGGCCTGTTCGGCTATCTGGGCTATGACATGGTCCGTTTGATGGAGAAGCTGCCCGACGGCAACCCCGATAACCTGGACATCGAAGACAGTATCATGATCCGGCCGACCGTCATGGCGGTTTTCGACGGGATCGAGAATGTCGTAACGGTTATCACGCCCGTGCGCCCAGAGGCCGGTGTACCGGCAGAACAGGCGCTGAGCGCGGCGAAAGCCCGGTTGGCGGAATCGGTAGCTGATCTGCAAGGACCGGTGCCCGCCGCCTATGAAACGACCCTGGACCTGACGGCCCTTCCGGCACCGGAGTCGAACACGGCACGGCAGGAATATTATGGGATCGTGGAGAAGGCGAAGGAGTATATCCGCGCCGGCGACATCTTCCAGGTGGTGCCCAGCCAGCGTTTCTCCGTGCCCTTCACCCTGCCGCCTTTCGCGCTGTACCGCGCGCTGCGCCGCCTGAACCCGTCGCCCTTCCTGTTCTTCCTGGATTTCGGCGGTCTGTCGGTCGTAGGCTCCAGCCCGGAAATCCTGGTTCGCCTGCGCGACGACACCGTCACCATCCGCCCCATCGCCGGCACGCGCCGCCGTGGCAAGGATGCGGCGGAGGATAAGGAACTGGCCGCCGACCTTCTGTCCGATCCCAAGGAACTGGCAGAACATCTGATGCTGCTGGATCTGGGCCGCAATGATGTGGGCCGGGTATCGCGCACCGGGACCGTTACGGTAACGGAAAAGTTTACGATCGAGTATTACTCCCACGTCATGCATATCGTTTCGAACGTGGAAGGAAAGCTGAACCCCAAGTTCACGCCGATCGAGGCGCTGGTCGCCGGCTTCCCCGCAGGCACCGTTTCAGGCGCGCCCAAGGTGCGGGCCATGGAGATCATTGACGAGTTGGAGAAGACAAGGCGCGGCATCTATGGCGGCTGCATCGGCTATTTCGCGGCCAATGGCACCATGGATACCTGCATCGCCCTGCGCACCGCCGTCCTGAAGGATGGGGTCATGCATGTGCAGGCCGGCGGCGGTGTGGTCGCCGACAGCGATCCGGAAGCCGAGTATCAGGAGACCGTGAACAAGGCCAAGGCCCTGTTCAAGGCCGCCGAGGAGGCGGTCCGTTTCGCGCAGGAAAGCCGTGGCTGAAGATCAGAGCCTTGCCGCCGACGTGCCGGATCGACTGATCCTGGCCACGGCGGCGGCACTGGCCCCAACGCTAGCACCGTTGCTGCCGGGCGCGGTCATTGTCACCAGCCTTATGGAACTGGGGACAGAACTTGTTCACCATTCCCGACTTGTAACCCGGTTAGTGAGCGTCGGTTTCGACAAACAGATACCAGCATCACTGCTGTCCGCATGTCGCGCCGGCGCCGTCAATTTCCATCCGGCACCACCCGACTATCCCGGTTCCGCCGCTAATCATCTGGCCCTTTATGAAGGTGCCGCTTACTTTGGCGTGACCGTCCATATCATGGTCGCGGCACTCGACGCCGGCCCTATACTGGCATTCGATCAGTTTTCCATCCCGTCAGGTATCGGTCACCGCAGCCTGGATGAACTGACCTGGCCAGTACTGCTGCGCATGTTGGACCGCCTCAGCCCATGCTTGCTCGGCAAACAGCCATGGCCCCGAGCGCCGGGATTGTCCTGGCGCGGCCCGGCACGGCGGCGCGCCGATATCCTGGCACTGTCCCAGGTGACCCCGTCGATGGATGAGCGGGAACGGCAACGACGCTGGCGCGCCTTCCATGAAGGCCCGGACAGTATCCTCACCTACCATCGCGAAGAGGGCGCTGTGGCTTATCGGTGCGGCGGTCGGGTGTTGGGGTGGGTGGACGGCATCATTGATGGGGCCATCCACGGCTGGGCCTATGATCCAGGCGCAGCCAGCGTCACTGTCAGGGTTGAGGTGGATGGGCGTGCAGCAGGCAATCTGCTGGCCAGTGCCTTCCGCGGCGACGTGGCCGCCGCCGGGCATGGCGATGGTCGCTGTGGTTTCAGTATCCCCCTGGCGGCCCTTCCAGTTGAAGCAGCGCGGGTCGATTTCCTGCTTCCCTTCGACGAATGGTCCAGACTACCGGGGGGCCCCGTGATGCTGGTCAGGCCCAGCGCCTAACGCCCTCCCCTATCCTTTTGACATGGTTTTGCCTTCGACAAACCGACTTGCTTTTGCAGATGTTAAAGAGTTTCGAGCAATCCCTCTAACCGTAAAGAAGCCCGTCAGGCTTCTCCTTCGATAGGCGACGTTGCGTGGTTTCATGGACAAAATGGGCGTTGGCCCTGGTCTTGGCCATGGCTTGCTGGATCGGCTCCGCAAATGCAGCGGGGCCGACCATTTTGCGCGTGGCCGAAAGCCGTGAAGGCAGCCATCTGTTCTTTCAGGATGTTCTGAGAGAGGCGTTCAAGGCCGCCAGGTACCCCGTGGAATTGCAGGGCATCTCCGGGCCCGGCAAGGAACGGTACAAGATGATGCTGCGCACCGGCGAATTGGATGTGATGTGGATGGTGCGGGGGGCGGAACGCGACAAGCAGTATGTACCGGTAGATTTCCCCCTGACCGGCGGCCTGATCAGCCAACGCATCCTTCTGATCCGCCCGGGGGAACAAGCTGTTTTCGATCAGATCAGTACGCTGGAGGATTTCGCCCGGCTGGGTCTGGTGGCTGGCATGGGCAAGGACTGGCTGGAGGTAGATATCTGGCGCCGGAACGGGCTGGCGGTGGCGGGCGACGTCGCGGATTGGCGTCTGCTGTTCAAAATGCTGGCCGCCGGTAACCGCAGCATTGATTACATGCCACGTGGTGTGTCCGAGGTAATGCACGATGCACGTGCCCATCCCGAGCTAGCGATCGAGAAGCGCCTGTTGCTGCGGTATCGGGGGGACAGCGTCTTCTATCTGGCCCCGTCCGTGGCCCATCTGGCACCGATCCTGCTGCGCGGCCTAAGTAAGCTACGCGATAACGGTACCTATGCCAAATTGCTGCAAAAGCATTACGGTCATTTGAAGAGCGATCTTGCCATGGACCAGCGTCTTGTTCTCGACTTGATCGACCAGGATGATCGCCCGGCGATACGCTGAAACATTTGATGACAACAAGGTTACCCGGTTTGAATTGGAAGCTGCTCCTTCTTGTGGTCACGTGGTTACTGGGCATTGCGCCGTCCCAGGCGGAACAGACGCGCATTACAGCACCGACGACCCAGAACGGGACGCACGCCTACTTCCATGAGTTGCTGATCGCCGCGTTTGCCGCCGCTGGCCGTGAGGTGGTGATAGAGGAGGTTAAAGACCCCGCCCGTCTACGCATGAAGAAGATGCTGGCAAGCGGAGAGCTGACCATCATGTGGATGACGCAGAGCCCACAGAACGATAGTGATTTTGTGCGCATCGATTTTCCGCTGACCGACGGTCTGTCTGGACAGCGTGTGCTGATGATCAGACCACAGGACCAGGAACGGTTCGACCGCATCAACAGCCTGGATGACCTGCGTCGATCCGGCCTGGTCGCCGGTTTAGGGCCGGAAGGGGTGGATTTTGCGCTTTGGCAGGCCAATGGCCTGCCGGCCATCACACCTGTAACAGATCCCGGTCGCCTATATGATATGTTGAGGGCTGGCAATCGGGGCGTGGATTACATCCCGCATTCCGTCAACGGGATCATGGCGGATACCCCGATCCATCGGGGACTTGTTCCCGAGCAACATCTGCTTCTGCATTTTAACCGGGAGGGCCGGTTCTATCTGTCACCAATCGCGGCCGATCTGCGCCCCACACTTGAGGCAGGCCTGAAGATAGTGCGGAGCAACGGCACACTTGCCCGTCTTGTAGAAAAGCATATGGGACATATCCGCCGTGCACTGAATCTGGACCGACGGCTGGTTCTGTCGCTTCGGGATGATGAAAAGCTGAACTGACGGTGTGGGATCAAACCGCCGTCGGCAGGCTTTGGCCCAGCCGCCCACCAATCCGCACGGGTTCAGCCCGCTTGGCAAGGCCGGTACGGTCATCGGTCTCCACGAACACGCCACAAACGCTGACAGTCGCGTCGTTTTCACCCGGCGAATAGCGCTCGCCCGGCGTCTTGCGCAGCATCTTGTGGATGGCGGCATCCTTCTTCATGCCGATGACGGTGTCATAGTCACCGCACATACCGGCATCGGTCTGATAGGCGGTACCGCCGTTCAGGATCTGAAGATCGGCGGTAGGGACATGGCAATGCGTGCCAACGACAAGACTGACGCGGCCATCCAGGACATGGCCCATGATCATCTTCTCGCTGCTGGCCTCGGCATGCATGTCCATGATGATCGCATCCACACCCGCCGGCCCCATGCGGGCACCGCCCAGGCGATGGATATTCAGCACCTTCTCCACCGGCGGGAACGGGTCGTCCAGCGGGTCCATGAACACACGGCCCATGGCATTGATCACCATCACCTTGTGCCGTCCGTTCTTGGCCGGCAGGATGGTGAAGCCGCGACCCGGCGTGCCGTCCGGGTAGTTGATGGGGCGCACCAGTTGCGGCAGGCGACCAATCTGGCCGAGCAGTTCTTTCTGATCCCAGGCATGGTTGCCAAGGGTCACGCAATCCACCCCGGCATCGAACAGTTCCTGCGCGATCTTTTCGGTGATGCCGAAGCCGCCGGCGGCG
>JAEMSB010000262.1:0-600 GCA_016463045.1 Niveispirillum sp. | reverse complement strand
GATAAAGTCGGGCTTCAGCCTGGCCTTCAGGTCCGGCAGGTGGCGCAACACGCCCTCCCGCCCGCTGCGCCCCACAATATCGCCCAGGAAAAGCAACCGCATCTGATACCCCGAATAATTTACGCCGGGCGCCAGGCGCCCTGTTCCGTGACGATCCAGTCAAGCTTTTGATCGTAGGCGTCGATGGGCAGCTTATCCACCCCCTGCCCCGCATAGCCGATGCCCACGGCGATGGTCGGCGCTTCTGCCCGCAGCACTTCCAGCGTGCGGTCATAGAAACCGCCGCCATAGCCCAAACGGTAACCCGCCCGGTCAAAGGCCAGCAGCGGCACCAGCACAATGTCGGGCTGTGCCAACGGCGCATCGCCCATCGGCTCCATGATGCGAAAGGCGCCGGGCACCAACGGATGGCCGGGCCGCCACAACCGGAAGACCAGCGGCCAGGCGCGGCCCGTCACCACAGGCAAGGCGGTGGCATGGCCGGCGACAGCAAGTCCCGACAGGGCGGGCAGCACATCCACCTCATCCCCCTTGGGATGATAGCCCGCGATGGTCAGGGGACCGGGGCGCAGTTCTGGCAGCAGGGACAGGAGATGGGTA
>JAEMSB010000778.1 GCA_016463045.1 Niveispirillum sp. | reverse complement strand
CCGGACACAAGGACCACACCGGAGCAGCAGTATCAGAGACAGATGCTGGATCTGGCTCAGCGGTTGGGGATGGAGATTAAAGGGCGGGAACTTCCGGCCATTGAGGGGGCGCTGCAGCGGCATCTGGAGGGGGTGGGCACCTATCTCTGGCTTGTCGACGATCTGCCGGGCGGAGCTGGGGCAGAAACTTTCCGCCAATGGCTGGCCCCCTCGGGAAACGGTCGGACCCTGATCACCAGCCGCAGCGGGGGATGGGACGGCAATGGTTTGGGCATTCCGCTGGAACAATTGGATGATGACGCGGCGTTTGAGCTGTTGACCAAGCGGCGTCCGCCCAGGGATGCCGCGGAGAATGATGCGGCGGTGGCGATTTTGCGCCTGCTGGGCAACCATGCCCTGGCCGTAGATGTGACGGCGGCGGCGGTCCCAGAGACCGGGTTTGCTGCCATGCTGGCCCTACTGCAAAGGCCGGACGCCGATGCCCTGGCCCTGGCGGCCAAGATGAGTGGGGAATTGCCCAATGGGCATGAAAGGGAGGTATCGGCCACTTTACTCCATTCCATTCAACGATTGCCGGTCGGGGCGCTAGTCCTTTTGCAAATTGCCTCACTTCTTGCAGAAGAGCCCATCCCCCGTGAGTACATAACCAAAGTGCTTAGTCGGGCGCTATTATCGCGTCGCTTCATTGGTCGTGTGCTGGTGTGGCTAGGGAAGACAAAGCAACCCGACCCACTCGCCATCCCAAGTGCAATTAAGTCTGCGCTGGAAGCAGGTTTTTTGAAAATGGTTGGTGATGGTTATCTTGCCGCCCATGTCTTGGTCACTCGTATTGTCCGGCTCTATCAACCCGTTAGTAAGCACCTGGGGCATATGGCAGTGGAGGTGATGAGCGATGAAGCGTTAGATGTAAAAAAGTACCCGTCACTTTTGCCACATATCATGGTGCTAGTTTCTCAGAAACAGGATCTCCCAACATCTAACTTGATGCGGCTTGTAGCAGCAGTTGCATCTGAGCGTCGTGACTACATGATCGCATCGATACTTCATGTAAGAGATTACTTTACGATGTCGAAAATAAATGGACAAGAAAGCAAAAAAGCAAAAGAAAGCTTGAGAAAATTAGAAGAAAATTTGATGGATTTAGCAAATTCGCCACGTCGGAATGAAACGCTAGTGGAAGTACTTCCAGTTATTCAGCATGCCATAAGTCATTTGCAGTGGATTGGTAGTGAGAAAGACGCGCTGACTATACAGCGTGCCGCTTATGATAAATTTTTAAGCCAGTTCGGACCGGACCATCCTAGCACCCAAGAAATCGCCAACATGCTTCAGCAGATGCGAGACGCGGGGCCGTCATGACCGATCAGGATTATCTCCTCTCCCCTACCCGCCACGCCGACGACATTGCCGCAGACGCACCGGCGCTGGCGGCGATATTGCGGAAACAGCCGTTTAAGAAGCGGGGGGAGCGGTTTGAACGTGCGGATACAGACGCCATAAAACGACAGTCAACGTTTCGGTGGCTGGCGTTGTTGGCGCATGGCGGCATGGGGGTAACCACGGTGTTGACGGCGGTGGCCCTGGGGCTTTCGCCCGACTGGGACCATACCCCGGTCGTGTCATGGTATCTGGGATTGGGTGCGGCTGCGGCTGGTGTGTGCGGCACGATTGCCCTGATCATGCTCCGCCAAGGCAATAAGTTGCGACGGTGGATGGAGGCCCGTGCCGAGGCCGAAACGGAGCGCTTAGCCTATTTCAAGGCCTTGGTTGATGCTGTGCCCCATGGCGATCCCGTGCTGCTGGAACAGGTGTTGGATTATATCTACCGATATCAGGTCCGGG
>JAEMSB010000261.1:4001-6792 GCA_016463045.1 Niveispirillum sp. | reverse complement strand
TGGTGGCCCTCAATTCCTTACGACGGCGGACGAGGCTGGACAACCTCGCATGCCGCTTCATTTTGCGGCTGCTTTGAGCTTCGACGAAGGGTTCTTGCCACCCTTGCCTTTGCCCTTCGAGCCGCCCTTGCCCGTCCCCTTCCAATTGAAGAAGACATTGTTGCGGAAATCCATGAAGGCGCCGGTCGGATCATCGGCCTGCTTTTCAAAATTGCCGGGGCGCGGCATGCGGGCCGTGTGGCTGGCCCACAGATTATGGTGAAAGCTGAAACGCGATCCGAACGACCCGCGCGCCAGCGTGCCATAGCCATGATCGCCCTTGGCATGCACCGACTTGTTCAGGCTTTCGGCGATCACCGACCATTGCACCGTCACATTGTCCAGCCCCGTCATCCCTTCCTTCCATTTGAAGGACAGCGACAGGCTTTCATCGGTGGACCAACTGGCCGACACATGGTCCAGGATGATGTGCTTGCCATCAAAGACGGTGACGGCGTCGGCTTCCTGTCCCGCCGCACTGCCCAGGCGGGAGCGGACATGGCGGATCACTACATGGCTGGCCGTCACGATCAGCGGATAATCGCGCAAGGTGATGCCACCGCCGGGCGCCGACTGGCCCGCGATGGTGATGAAATCGTTCTTTATGCGCAGATCGGATTTCAGCTGGATGGTGCCCGATACGGCGAACACCACCATGCGTGGCCCCTTGGCCTCCACCGCCTCGCGCAGGCTGCCCGGTCCCGCATCTTCCAGGCTGGTGACGGTGAAGACCCGTCCCCCCCGTCCGCCCATGGCATAGGCGCCAGCCCCTTCGGCCCCCGGAAAGGCCGGAATGGCGGCGGGCGCCACATCACGACCGACGGCGCCGGCCGGAAGGGAGGGCAACAGGCACAGCAGGGCAGCAAGTGCTGCCGGGCGCATCTTCATCAGGCTCTCCCTATATCACGGAGTGCGGCATTAGCTTTGCGTACCGTCTTTACACATGAACTGACACCGGTTACCATTATTCATCAGGGTTCGGCAAATGAAAAGCAGAAGACCAACACCGCGAAACTTTCGCCCTGACTGATTTGGGGTTGCGCCATCCCGGCGCACAGTGCAGTACATTCCTATTGTCCCCTGGGGGGACAATTGATGCCGATAAACACATCAAAATGGGACAGCACCCTCCATGCCCCGTGCCCGCACCGCCGACGCTGCCGCCGTGACCGAACAGGCCGAAAAGCCGGAAGCGCCGAAGACCTATATCTGGGACCTGAAGCGCCGGCCCACCATCAATGATGTGGCCCGTCTGGCGGAGGTGTCGAAGAAGACGGTGTCGCGGGTCATCAACCAGTCGCCCCTGGTGAATGAGGAAACCCGTCAGAAGATCACTAAGGTCATCGATGATATCGGCTATGAACCGGACCCGCAGGCGCGCGGACTGGCGTCCCAGCGCTCCTTCCTGCTGGGCATCATCTATGACAATCCCAACAGCCAGTATGTGGTGAATGTCCAGGCGGGCATTCTGGAGGCCTGCCGCAAAAGCGGGTTTGAGCTGGTTGTGCATCCCTGCATCCGCACCAGCCCGACCTATATGAAGGAGATGCGGCAGTTTGCGGAGCGGCAGAAGCTGGATGGCGTCATCCTGCTGCCGCCCTTGTCGGAGGATGAGGCCCTGGCCGCCATGCTGGTGGAAATCGGCTGCCGCTTCATCCGCGTTGCCTGCGTGCCCCTGGATGTCGCCGCGCATCTGGTCGTGTATGAGGATTATAAGGGTGCGGCGGAGGTGGCCGACCATCTGGTCGAGCTGGGCCATCGCCGCATCGGCTACATCGCCGGCACCCCACAATATAAGTCCGCACAGGAACGCCGCCGTGGCTTCGCCGACGGTCTGGCCCGCCATGGCCTGACGCTGGACCCCGAACTGTCGGCCCAGGGTGCCTACACGTTTGAAAGCGGCCAGGAGTGCGCGGAAAAGCTGCTGTCGATGGCGAACCCGCCTACGGCCATTTTCGCCTGTAACGATGAAATGGCCGCCGGCGTCTATCGCATCGCCTATCAGAAGGGCATCGCCATCCCCCAGGACCTGACCGTCGTCGGCTTTGACGACAGCCAGCTGGCCCTACGCATGTGTCCCGCCCTGTCGACAGTACGCTCCCCCGTCCGCGACATGGGGCGCGTGGCGGCGGAAAAGCTGATCCAGCGTATCGCACAGCCCGACGCCAAGCTGCGCGAGACGATTTTCCAGCCGCATCTGGTGGTCCGCGAAAGCAGCGCGCCGCCCAAGGCCTGATGGTTCGGGCCGTGGGTTCATTCCACGGCTCGTGCCGCCTTGCATGGAAACCGGTGTCATCATAGGATGGCGCCTGACATATCCCATATTCCAGGAGTTATGACGGTGTCCACCGCCCCGGAAATCGCCCAGCGTTTCGTCGCTGCCCGCCGCGCCGCAACATCCCTGCCGGATTATCCCGGCACCATTCCCGATCACCTGACCCAGTCCTATGACATTCAGGATGTGGCGCGGTCACTCTGGCCCACGCCGGTGCGCGGTTGGAAGATCGGCATGGTGCCGCCGGCCTTCCGGGAGAAACTGGGGGCCATGCGTCTGGCCGGTCCGGTGTTTGACGGCAATGTCTGGGATTACAGCGAAGGGCAGGTCATCGAGCTGCCCATCATTCCCGGCGGCTTTGCAGCGGTCGAGGGGGAGTTCGTGGTGAAGCTGGGCGCCGACATGCCGGCCAGCGGCCCGTCGGATGAGGCGGAGGCGAAGTCCCTGATCGGTTCCATCCATGCCGGTATCGAACTG
>JAEMSB010000261.1:0-3991 GCA_016463045.1 Niveispirillum sp. | reverse complement strand
ATCAACAAGCTGGGCCCCACCGTCGTGGTCAGCGATTTCGGCAATAATGCCGGCCTGATCGTGGGTCCCGAACTGAAGGGCTGGGCCGATGCGGCACCGGAAAGCCTGACCGTGGAAACCCGGATCGAAGGCGAACTGGTCGGCACGGGCAGCTTTGCCAGCATCCCCGGCACGCCGGTCCAGGCCGTTGCCTTCCTCCTGGCCCATTGCCGGGCACGCGGCATCGCCCTGCCGGCAGGCACCCTGATCACCACCGGGGCCGTGACGGGTATCCATGACATCGCCCTGGGCCAGTCCTCCACCGTCACCTTCGCGCCGGGTGGGGCGATCAAGGTGCGGACCGTTCAGGCACAGCCGCGCTGAACCGATCACGAAGGTTGGGGGCGGGCGTCGCTCCCAACCTTCGCTTGACTTCCAACAGTGAATGAACAACGTTCAATTCAGCGGGGCGCAGCACCTTCCCGGAATTGGCGCTCTTGGGCGTGGGCGTCGGGATGCTATAATGCGTCTGACTGTTGAAGGGGCGTCTGTTCCATGAAGAAAATCATCCTGCTTGTCCTGGCTTTGCTGGTGCTGATCGGCGCCGGTGTCGGCGGCTATGTCATGTTTGGGCCGAAGCCACACAAGGAAGGCGAGCATGTCGAAGAAGCGCCCAAGAAGAAGGAGCGCACGGGTCCCCCCGTCTTCGTGCAGGTGGGGCCGATGATCGTGCCCGTCATGGGCGCCAAGACCGTGGAACAGAACATCATGGTCACCGTCAGCCTTGAAGTAGACGATGACACGATCCGCGAGCAGGTCCGCGTGCAAAGCCCGCGTCTGATCGATGCCTATGTCCAGGCCCTTTATGGCGGCATCGACAAGGGGCAGGTGATCGACGGTCAGGTTCTGAACATTCCCGCCCTGAAGACCAAGTTGATGGAAACCACTGAAAAGGTGCTGGGCCCTGGCGTCGTGCATGACGTGCTGATCCAGTCGGTTAGCCAGCGACCGGTTTATTAGAGACTTTCTGTAACAATGCCCCCCCTTTCGTCATCCCGGCGAAAGCCGGGACCCAGGGGCCAAGTGCCCAACCTTTCATCGGCGATGGTCGACACAGCCTCCAGTGACCTCTGGCCGTCTTCCTGCTATAATACCATTATCACCGCCCCAATTGCGCCTTCACCCATTCGGAGCCATCGGCTTTCGGGGTGGGAAAGATGCGCGCTCCTGAAACACCCCTTTATTTCTTGTTTCACAGCGTTGCACGGACGCTGCCGCACCCGCGTCCGAATCATCCCGCACTGCAATGCCGCAGCGCAAAGTGCAAGTCTGGTTAATGGTGGCGTATTGCCGCATTCAAAACCGCATGGCATGCTTGCGTCCGCCTAATGCCGCCGGCCGTCCGGTCAGAAAAACAGAAGCGGCATCTTCAACAGGGTAAGGAAACGACATGACCACGCAAGTGCTGTACTTCGTGCTGGCATGTGGGGTGCTGGCCATTCTTTATGGGCTGGTAACGGCCCGTGCCGTGCTCTCCGCCAGTCCGGGCAATGCCCGCATGCAGGAAATCGCCCACGCCATTCAGATCGGCGCGTGTGCCTATCTGAACCGTCAATAAACGACCATCGGCATTGTCGGAGTCGTGATCGCGGTGCTGGTGGGTGTGCTGCTGGGCGTCAAGGTGACCATCGGCTTCATCATCGGTGCGGTCCTGTCCGCCGCTGCCGGCTATATCGGCATGAACATCTCCGTGCGCGCCAATGTCCGCACGGCAGAGGCCTCGCGTCAGGGCCTGGCCCAGGGCCTGTCGCTGGCGTTCCGTGCTGGTGCCGTCACCGGCATGCTGGTGGCGGGCCTCGCCCTGCTGGGTGTCGCCGGCTACTATTTCGTGCTGACCTCCATGGGTGTCACGGGCCGTGAACTGATCGATGCGCTGGTGGCGCTCGGCTTTGGCGCGTCGCTGATCTCCATCTTCGCGCGCCTGGGCGGCGGCATCTTCACCAAGGGTGCCGACGTGGGCGCCGATCTTGTAGGCAAGGTCGAAGCTGGCATTCCTGAAGATGATCCCCGCAACCCCGCCGTGATCGCCGACAATGTCGGTGATAATGTCGGCGACTGCGCCGGCATGGCGGCCGACCTGTTTGAAACCTACGCGGTGACGGTTGTGGCCACCATGGTGCTGGCTTCCATCTTCTTCGCGGGTCAGGGGGTGCTGGCCTCGGCGCTGGTCTATCCGCTGGCCATTGGCGGGGCGTGTATCATCACCTCCATCATCGGTACCTATTTTGTGAAGCTGGGTTCGTCCAACAACATCATGGGCGCGCTGTACAAGGGCTTCATCGCCTGCGGTCTGCTGTCGCTGGTCGCCATTGGCGGCGTCACCCATTATGTGCTGCCGGAAGGTTTCCAGACCGTCTTTACCACAGGTGACGGCGTGACCTTCACGGGCCGGCATCTGTTCTATTGCGGCCTGATTGGTCTGGCCGTTACCGGCCTGATCGTCTGGATCACCGAATATTACACGGGCACCAATTATCGCCCGGTGAAGTCGGTGGCCCAGTCCTCCACCACGGGCCATGGCACCAATGTCATCCAAGGTCTGGCCGTGTCGATGGAATCGACGGCCCTGCCGGCCCTGGTGATTTGTGTCGCCATCATCGCCTGCTTCCTGCTGGCAGGATTGTTCGGCATCGCCATTGCGGTCACCAGCATGCTGGCGGTTGCTGGCATGGTCGTGGCGTTGGATGCCTATGGCCCCGTCACCGACAATGGCGGCGGCATCGCTGAAATGGCCGACCTGCCCAAGGATGTGCGCGTCACCACCGACGCGCTGGACGCCGTGGGCAACACCACCAAGGCCGTGACCAAGGGCTATGCCATCGGCTCTGCCGGTCTGGGCGCGCTAGTGCTGTTCGCGGCCTATAATGAGGATCTCAAGTACTTTATTGCCAATGCCGGCACCTATCCCTATTTCGATGGGGTGACGGTGGATTTCAGCCTCGCCAACCCCTATGTCGTCGTCGGTCTGATCCTGGGCGGTCTGCTGCCCTATCTGTTCGGCGCCATGGGCATGACCGCCGTGGGCCGCGCCGCCGGTTCCGTGGTGGAAGAGGTGCGGCGTCAGTTCCGCGAGGATAAGGGCATCATGGCCGGCACGTCCAAGCCGGACTATGGCCGCGCCGTCGACATGCTGACCAAGGCAGCCATCAAGGAGATGATCATCCCCTCGCTGCTGCCGGTGCTGGCGCCGGTGGTGCTGTATTTCCTGATCGCGGCCATCGCGGGCAAGGGCGCGGCGTTCAGCGCCGTTGGCGCCATGCTGTTGGGCGTGATCGTCACGGGCTTGTTCGTCGCCATCTCCATGACGTCGGGCGGCGGCGCCTGGGACAATGCCAAGAAATACATTGAAGAGGGCCACCATGGCGGCAAGGGCTCGGACGCGCACAAGGCGGCCGTGACCGGTGACACCGTGGGCGACCCGTATAAGGACACGGCGGGTCCCGCCGTGAACCCGATGATCAAGATCACCAATATCGTGGCGCTGCTGCTGCTGGCCATCCTGGCCCACGGCTAAACGTTACGCTTGCACCTTGGAAACCCCGGTCTGGCGACAGGCCGGGGTTTCTTCATGCCCGCCCGTCATGATCGATGATCGGCCCCTTGGCCACATCCTCTGCCTTGGCCTTACTGACCGAATGCCCGTCCAGCCAGGCGCGGGCCTGCTGGCGGTGCTCCTCCCGGATCGACACGGATGCTGTACGCAGGGCCAGGGTCAGGACGGCCAGATCATCGGTGAAGCCCAGCAGGGTGACGAAATCCGGCACCGCATCCACCGGCATGATGAAGTATGCCAGCGCGCCCAGCAGCACCGCCTTGTCCCGCAGCGGCGTGGCCGGATCGGTGGCGGCATAACGGGCGGCGATGATGCGGTCGGCAAAGGGAATGCGGGCAAGGCTCCCGCGCAGCTTGTCCCAAAAGCGGCGGCGGACAAGGTCGGCATCGCTGCGCATCT
>JAEMSB010000777.1 GCA_016463045.1 Niveispirillum sp. | reverse complement strand
GGGCGAGCCCTGACAAGACACGTTGTGGTATGGGAGACGTCAGGGTTCGCCTTCGTCTCGACCTGACCTACGCTATATGGGTAAACAACAAACCCCCGACGCTCATCACGCCGGGGGTTTGCTCTCTCAACCTATAACCGCCCGCTTAAACGCCGGGCTGCGGCTCCGGCTCGATCCCGTCCTTGGCCGACGTAGGGACCGAGGCGCGGCGACCGCTGGAGGACTTGGGCGGCTCTGGCGCCTGCGGGCGCGGGGCCGGCGGATCGGTGCGGACCACCTGCTCGCCGCGCAGGATGGCCTTTACTTCTTCACCCGACAAGGTCTCAAACTCCAGTAGCGCTTCCGACACCTTGTGCAGATCGTCCAGACGCTCCGTCAGCAACTGTCGGGCCAGGCTTTCGCCCTGCTCGATCAGGCGGCGAATTTCCTCGTCGATCAGCTGCGCGGTGGCTTCCGACACGTTCTGCTGCTGTGCCACGGAATGACCCAGGAAAACCTCCTGTTCATTGGCGTTGTAACGCACGCGGCCCAGCTTGTCGGACATGCCATACTCGGCAACCATGGCGCGGGCCCAGCGGGTGGCCTGCTGAATATCGCTCGACGCACCGGTGGTCACGTTTTCCGGCCCGAAGATGATCTCCTCGGCCACGCGGCCACCGAATAGCACGGCCAGACGCGATTCCATCTCACGCTTGGTGTAGTTGGTGCGGTCGCGTTCTGGCAAGTTCATGGTCACGCCCAGGGCGCGGCCACGCGGAATGATCGTGACCTTGTGCAGCGGATCATATTCCGGCACCCACAGCGAGACCAGGGCATGGCCTGCCTCGTGATAGGCGGTCAGCTTCTTTTCCTTCTCCGACATGACCATGGAGCGGCGTTCCGCACCCATCATAACCTTGTCCTTGGCGGACTCGAAATCGGCCATGCCGACGACACGCTTGCCGGCACGGGCCGCCAGCAGGGCCGCCTCGTTGACCAGATTGGCAAGGTCAGCACCGGAGAAACCGGGGGTGCCGCGGGCGATCACCTTCGGGTCCACATCAGGCGCCAGCGGCACCTTGCGCATATGGACCTTCACGATCTTCTCACGACCCAGAACGTCGGGGTTGGGCACCACGACCTGACGGTCGAAGCGGCCGGGACGCAGCAGTGCCGGGTCCAGAACGTCGGGGCGGTTGGTGGCAGCGATCAGGATCACGCCCTCATTTGCCTCAAACCCGTCCATCTCAACCAGCAGCTGGTTCAGCGTCTGCTCACGCTCATCATTGCCGCCACCCAGGCCGGCGCCACGATGGCGACCCACGGCGTCGATTTCGTCGATGAAGATGATGCAGGGCGCGTTCTTCTTACCCTGTTCGAACATGTCGCGGACACGGGACGCACCGACGCCCACGAACATTTCCACGAAGTCGGAACCGGAGATGGTGAAGAAGGGCACATTGGCCTCACCCGCGACGGCACGGGCCGTCAGGGTCTTACCCGTACCCGGCGGGCCGACCAGCAGCACGCCCTTGGGGATCTTGCCGCCCAGACGCTGGAACTTCTGCGGGTCCTTCAGGAAGTCGACGACCTCCTCAAGCTCCTGCTTGGCCTCATCAATGCCGGCGACATCGTCAAAGGTGACGCGGCCCACCTTCTCGGTCAGCAGGCGGGCGCGGGACTTGCCAAAGCCCATGGCCTTGCCGCCGCCGCCCTGCATCTGGCGCATGAAGAAGACCCAGACGCCGATCAGCAGCAGCATCGGGAACCAGGACAGCAGGATGGACAGGAGCGAGGGACCCGTATCCTCCGCCACGACCGACACGCGCACATTCTTGTCAACCAGACGGTCGGCCACGTTTGAAC
>JAEMSB010000776.1 GCA_016463045.1 Niveispirillum sp. | reverse complement strand
GCCGGTGCGGTGGTAGTGGGGGCGCTGGGCGTGGATGCGGTCGGGGGCATGGTGACGACGATGGGGGCCGGTGCCGCATCGTCATAGATCGACATTTGCTTCGGCCGCCAGGGCGACTGGAACGGGTCGAAATGGATATCGGTGATGGGGCTTTCCGGGTCGCCGGCACGATAGACGGCGCGTTCCACCACATTCTTCAACTCACGTACATTGCCGGGCCAGTCATAGGCCAGCATCTGCTGCATCGCGTCGGGCGTGAAGCCGCCGAAGAAGGGGCGGCCCAGTTCGCGGGCCATGGCCACGCCGAAATGTTCGGCCAGGATGGGGATATCCTCTGGCCTTGCGCGCATGGGCGGGATGGTGACCACGTCGAAGGACAGCCGGTCCAGAAGGTCGGCGCGGAACTTTCCCTGATCGGCCAGGCGCGGCAGGTCGGCGTTGGTGGCACCCACCACGCGCACATCGATCTGGATAGTGGTGTTGCCGCCCACCCGCTCAAACTCCCCATATTCAATGACACGCAGGATCTTCTCCTGAACGCGCAGGGTGGCGGTCGCGATCTCGTCCAGAAACAGCGTGCCGCCATCGGCCAGCTCAAACCGGCCCACATGGCGCTTGGCGGCGCCCGTGAAGGACCCGGCCTCATGCCCGAACAGTTCGGTTTCCAGCAGCGTGTCGGACAAAGCCGCACAGTTCAGCTTCACGAACGGCTTGTCCCAACGAGGTGACAGGTAATGCAGGCGGGCGGCCACCAGTTCCTTGCCCGTCCCGCGTTCCCCGATCACCAGGGTGGGGCGGTTCAGGGGGGCGGCCTGCGAGACATGTTCCATCAGACCCAGGAAGGAAGGGGCCTGACCGATCAGCGACGGGGGGGAAACGGCGGGAGACATGGGGCCGGTGCCACTCTTTTTTGACTGCCAATATCAGCATCTTATCGAAGAGTGGGCGGATTGGCGAGCGAGTGGTGAGAATCGCCAACGAGTGGGTTGATTGCCACCCATCCCCCGATCGCCGTAGAATCCTCAATTTCACTAAGCTATTGATATTAAACAAAAGTGCGATTGTGGCGGAGAGTTGGCACACCCCTTGCTCTTACTGTTTTCAGACACCGG
This sequence comes from Niveispirillum sp., assembly GCA_016463045.1. Taxonomy (GTDB): domain Bacteria; phylum Pseudomonadota; class Alphaproteobacteria; order Azospirillales; family Azospirillaceae; genus Niveispirillum. The sequence continues at coordinate 734 of JAEMSB010000776.1, read as the reverse complement.
GGAAACAACGAGATCGCAAGGAAGCCAGCCATGACCGACTTCACCTACGACAATGGGATGTCCGATCAGCCGGCGACCGGCTATACCAAGTCCGCTGACGGGTTCTTTGCCCGGCCCGCGGGCGGCATGTTCCGGGACCTCTACGAGGATTTCCGGGCTGTGCCGGTAGAAGCCTGGATCATCCTTGCGGTGGCCACCGGTTTGAGCAACCTTTTCATTGCCCTTGCCTGAAGGAGACCCCGACATGGGCATTTTTTCCCGCCTCGGCGACATCGTCAATTCGAACATCAACGCCATCCTGGATCGCGCTGAGGACCCGGAAAAGCTGGTCCGGCTGATCATCCAGGAAATGGAAGACACGCTGGTCGAAGTCCGCTCCTCTGCCGTCAAGACGGTCGCGGAGAAGAAGGAGATCGAACGCCGCCTCTCCGAAATCCGCCGCGAGTCGGAGGATTGGCAGCGCAAGGCCGAATTCGCCCTGTCCAAGGACCGCGAAGATCTGGCCAAGGGTGCCCTGGTTGCCAAGGCCAAGCTGGCCGAAGCCGCCGAGCAGATGGCTGGCGAGCTGGGCCGCCTGGACAGCGCACTGGCCAAGACCAACGAGGATATCGGCGCGCTCCAGGTCAAGCTGGCCGATGCCAAGACCCGCGAAAAGACCTTGATTGCGCGGCAAAAAACCCCCACCAACCGCCTGAAGGTCCGCACCCAGCTTTATGACGATCGCATCACCGATG
>JAEMSB010000775.1 GCA_016463045.1 Niveispirillum sp. | reverse complement strand
CCGTAACTGAACCCATAGCCCAGGTCCGACGCCAGCGTGCCTGCCCCCGCCGTCAGGGTATAGGTACCGACATTCCGCCCCGCCCCGGTAATGGCTCCGGTGCCGCTGACGGCATTTGCCAGAGTGTCGCCCGTGACCAGTCCGGCGACAGCATAGGTCAAACCAGTGATGGTGGACCCGGTATAGACCCGGCTGACGCTATCGGGCGTCACTGTCAGGGTCGGGGCATAGCCATAGACGAACCGGCTGCCGCTGTTGGACACCGCTGTGTAGGTACGGTCGGCAAAGGTGAAACTGCGGTTATAAAGCGGCAGCGCCGAAATACCGCCCGTGCTGCTGGTCAGCGGACTGTTGGAGAAAACCAGGAATCGGCCCCCGCCCGTCACCGACAGGGCGCTGGACCCCGCGCTATTGGTGAAGGTGCCGTTGGCGGCCAGGATCAGGGCATCGCCGCTGCCATTGGCCGCCACACCGGCCCCCGATGCCAGGGTCAGGTTGCCACCAGCGGTCAGCTTTACCGTGCCTGTGGCATTGACCCCCGCCACCGACCCGATGGTGCCGATACTGACCGCCCCCGACAGGCCGACATCGACGGAACCGGTACTGGCCGCGACCGTACTGACGGCGTTGGACGCATGCGCCAGCGTATAGGCACCACCCGCCCCGTTCAGCGACAGGCCCGATGCCGTGATGGCCGCACTCTGCGTCACGGCCCCGGTACTGGTCAGGGTCAGATTACCCGTACCGGCATTAACCCCCGCCACCCCATCCACGGTGCCGATGGCAAAGCCGGTATCATCGCGAAGGGCGATGGCACCATTGCTGCTGCCGGTCGTGGCCGCAAAACTTGTGACGGCATTGTTCACGCCCGACAGCGCCACAACCCCGCCCGCCGTCACGGCCAGATTGGTGACGGTAATCGCGTCTGTCTGCCCAATCACCCCACCACTGCGCAGATGCAAGGTGCTGCTGCCCGTGGGCGCAATGGCCCCCGTCACGCTGATCGCCCCGGCGCTGACCGATCCGATACGGATGGTCCCCGCCGTCACGCGGTTCAGTTCCGCCGACGAAATCTCCAGCCCGCTGCCGCTGTCCGTGGCAGAGCCCAGGTCGATCCCCCGCCCGGCGGTGGATGTCGTCAGAGTGGCCGTCGCCGTCCCGGCATTCACCGACCCGGTCAGGTTCAAGCGGTCGGCATTCAGGGTGATATCCTGGTTCTGCGTGCTGATGGCGGCCCCGACGGTCAGCAAGCCCTTGGTATTGGCCGACAGGGTGCCCGCATCCGCCCCGCTGCCCGTGGACAGGGCACCGCTGATAGTAATGGCGCCATTATTGCTGATCAGGCTGGTGTTATCCTTGAACGCGGCCCCGGCAACGCTGATCGCCCCGGTCCCGTCCGACCGTCCCACCGTGACGCTGCTGAACCCGGCGCGGAAGCTGTCCAACTCCGTCTGTCCCAGTTCCAGATCGCTGGACGCCGCCCCGTCGCCCACGCCAATGCTGGCGACTGTGCTGTTGGGCCGTAGGATCAGATTGCCCGTCCCGCCGATGCTGATCGCCGCAGTGCCCGTCCCGCTGGTCAGGGTCATGCGGTCGGCGGTCAGGGTAACGGTCCCGGCATAGGCGGTTGTTCCGTCCCAGCCGATATAGGCCCGGCTGCTGTCCGACGATCCGCCATTGGCGGCGATCACGCCATTGGTCCCCGTGGCCGTCAGGCCCAGCGCACCGCCGCCCGTACTGTAAATGGCGCTGCGCGTGCCCGGATCATCGCGCAGCAGGATGCCATAGCGATTGGTCCCTGACCCCGCCTGCGCCCCGTTCAGGGCGATAGCTCCACTGGCGCTGCG
>JAEMSB010000260.1 GCA_016463045.1 Niveispirillum sp. | reverse complement strand
GCCCTCGCTGGTGGCGGGGCTGCGGGGGGCGACGGGGGGAATGGTATCTGGCATCACACGGGTTCCGGGACTGTCCCTGCGCGACAGTATGGCACGAAACATCCGTCCAGGCTTGGGCCTTCCGTATACGAACAGCCCCATAACCCCCTCCTGATGATGATTTTATCGCGTCAGGTGCGTTCAGCCCTCTCCGGCAGCACTCAGCAGCCGCCGGGCATTCTCATTGGTGGCGCGGTGATAGGGGGCCAGGCCGCGCCCACCCAAGCGCGAGGCTTCCAGCGCCATACGGCCACAGGCGATTTCCGCGGCATTCAGGCTGGTCTCGACATAATCGCTGGCGGCACCGCCATAGCGGATGGGGTCGGGCGGGGCCGCCATCTCCATCCCGGCCTGGGCCGTGGCCGTCACCTGCTGCGCCAGCCATTCCATCCAGACATCGGAAAAGGCCCATAGGCCGGATGCCAGGGCACGCTGGGCCTCCAGCGCGGCATCCAGCTTTTCCCAGACCATGGTGGTGAATTCGGGGTCCTGAAGGCGGGCCGGATCGAACCCGGCAGCGGCCAGCCGGACGGCGCGCAGACCGATGGTTTGCTGCGCTGCCCACAAGGTCTCACCCAGGACCATGGCCGTCGCCGTCAGTTCGGCCGCGACCTCCGCTCCACGGGCGGCCAAGGGCGTCGGGGTTTCACGCGTCATCATCCGTCCCCTTCTTCAGGCAGGGGAGGTACCCCCGCCAGCACAGGGTACAGAGTGTCATGTTGCGATGCAACATACCCTGCGGCGGGTGGTCGCTGGCAGCCATCATACCGTAGGTCGGGTCGAGCCGGAGGCGAGCCCCGACAGCATCGGATTGAAAGCCTTTTCTGTCAGAGCTCGGCTTTCGCCTCGACCTGCCCTACGCTTGCTTTGCCGCTTCCTCCGCTGTCAGGGCCTGGATCGACAAGGCATGCACCCGTTCGGCCAGTTCCGCCGACACGGCGCCATACACAAGACGCTGGCGTGCCACGCGCCCCAGCCCCTCGAACCGGTCCGAGACGATGACCACATCGAAATGGGTTTCGCCGCCCGGCTGGTCGGCGCCCGCATGGCCGGCATGATGGTGCGAGACATCCTTGATGGTCAGGCTTTGCGGGTTTAGAGCCTCTGTCAGCTTGTCCCGCATGCGGGTCGCATAGATTGCCATTCTCATATCCGGGGCCGGTTCGGCCCGTGCCAGGGGTGGGACATGGCCAACAGGTAGTGGATCATCATGCCGGATACCAGCCCGCCGACGCCGGCGGCGACGAAGAAAGCCCAACTGGTGACGCGGCCCATGGCCGTCACCCTGCTGGTGCTGGTCATTCTGCTCTGGGGTGTGAACTGGCCTGTCATGAAGCAGGTGGTGGGCCATATGCCGCCCATCAGCTTCGTCGCCTCGCGCCTGCTGCTGGGCGCTGTCTCCCTGCTGATCTTCACCGCCGCTCTGCGGCAACTGCGCCTGCCGTCCAAGGCCGATCTGCCCGTGATCTTGTCGGTGGGTGGCTTGCAGATGGGGGTGTTCACCCTGCTGGTCACCATCGCGGTCCAGTATGTGCCGGCGGGCAGGGCCGGTATCCTGGCCTATACCACCCCGCTCTGGGTGGTGCCGCTGGCCCTGATCTTCCTGAAGGAAAAGGTGGGCTGGGCCAAGGCCGGCGGGCTGCTGGTCGGCCTGTCCGGGGTGGCGGTGCTGTTCAATCCGGCGGCTTTTGACTGGACACAGCGGCCCGTGCTGCTGGGCAACGGGCTTTTGATGGTGGCGGCTCTGATCTGGGCCTGCAACATCGTGCATGTGCGCCGTCACCGCTGGGTGGGCACGCCGCTGCAATTGGCGCCCTGGCAGATGATGCTGGCGGCGTCGGTCGCCACCATTGCCGCCCTGGTGACGGAGGATCAGTCGCATATTGACTGGTCAGGACAGTTGGTGGTGCTGCTGATCTATAACGGTCCCATCGCCACAGCCTTCTGTTTCTGGGCCATGGTCACGGTCAACCGGGCGCTGCCGGCCATCACCACCTCGCTGTCGGTCCTGGGTGTGCCGGTGGTGGGGCTGCTCTCCTCGGCCCTGTGGCTGAGGGAGCCCCTGACCATGACCAATCTGGCGGGGTTGGGTCTGATCGGTGGGGGGCTGGTGCTGGTGGCCCTGTCAGAGCGGCGGACATAGGCTTTTAGCCTCGTCAAGCCCGGCCCGACTGCATGGCAGGCAGACGCGCAACCGGGAACGCGCATTATCGGCGTCCTTGTCAGCGTCAAGCTTGCCACCCATACTCTGCCGGCTATGCAGAAGAACCGGCCCAATCTTTCCTTTGACTACCGGGAGGCACCGCGCACCCATCTGCGCGCGTGCGATCATCCCGGCTGCCGGGAGGCGGGGGAGCATCGGGCACCCAAGGGCCGGGACAAGCTGAACGAATATTACTGGTTCTGCCTGGACCATGTCCGCGACTACAACAAGTCGTGGGACTTCTATGCCGGCATGAGTCAGGACGAGATTGAGCGTCATGTGCGCCAGGATACGACCTGGCAGCGCCCGTCCTGGCCCATGGGCGATTGGCGCACACATGAAAGGCGCACCCGCGACAAAGTGTTCAATGGCGGCTTCGCCTTTGGCGCCGATTGGTCGGGGGAGGAAGGCGAAACCCGCCGGAACGCCCCGCGCGCTAAGCCCCGCACGGCAGAGGAAGAGGCGCTGATGGCGCTGGATCTTCCGCCCGATGCGGATTTCGCCACCATCAAAGCCCGCTACCGCCAGCTTGCCAAACAATATCACCCCGACGCCAATGGCGGGGCGAAGGAGGCGGAGGAGCGGTTGAAATCCATCAACCAGGCCTACACAACCCTGAAAGCCGCCTTTGGCGGACAACAGTCCGACCAGGCCTGACAGACCCCGGCATCAGAGATCAGAAGCAGCGCAAGAATGGCACCCGACATGGTTTCCAACAGCACGGCCACCCATCCCGAACTGCCCGACATCACCGTGTCCGTGCGCGAGGTTTTCGGCATCGACAGCGACATGCGTGTCCCGGCCTTTTCCGTTGCCACGGAACATGTGCCGGAGCGGGACAAGGCCTATCGCTTCGACCGCGAGACGACGATGGCCATCCTGGCCGGCTTCGCCTACAACCGCCGCGTCATGATCCAGGGCTATCACGGCACCGGCAAGTCGACCCATATCGAACAGGTCGCGGCCCGGCTGAACTGGCCTTGCATCCGCGTCAACCTGGACAGCCATATCAGCCGTATCGACCTGATCGGCAAGGACGCCATCGTGCTGCGCGACGGCAAGCAGGTGACGGAATATCGCGAAGGCATCCTGCCCTGGGCGCTTCAGCATGCCTGTGCCGTGGTCTTCGACGAATATGATGCCGGTCGCCCCGACGTGATGTTCGTGATCCAGCGCGTGCTGGAGCTGGAAGGCAAACTGACCCTGCTGGACCAGAACAAGGTTATCCGTCCGCACCCGGCCTTCCGCCTGTTCGCGACGGCCAATACGGTCGGCCTGGGCGATACGACGGGCCTGTATCACGGGACACAGCAGATCAACCAGGGCCAGATGGACCGCTGGAACATCGTGGCGACGCTGAATTACCTGCCGCATGCCGATGAGACGCGGATCATCCTGGCCAAGGTGCCGGATTATGACACGGACGAACGGCGCGGCACCGTGGCCGCCATGGTCCGTTTGGCCGAAATGACCCGCAGCGGCTTCATCGCCGGTGACATTTCGACGGTGATGAGCCCGCGTACCGTGATCACCTGGGCCCAGAACGCGGCGATTTTCGGCGGCGATGTTGGTTTCGCCTTCCGTGTTTCCTTCCTGAACAAGTGTGACGAGGTCGAGCGCGCCACCGTTGCGGAATATTATCAGCGCTGCTTCGGCCAGGAATTGCCGACGGGTGCATTCAAAGGCACGCTCGTCTAAGCATAAACCTCTGAAGATTTACAAGGCGGCTGCATCAACGATGTGGCCGCCTTTTTCATTCATCTATTTATTTGCAAAATTGCAATGAATTAACATGTTTAACATCCAGTCCATCTAGAAGGCTTTTCAACTCTGCCTTTCGTATTATCGATTGGTTGCGGCGCGGCAATTGCCCGCGCATCAAATATCCGTTATTGTATGTCTTGGGGCATGTATTGTTACTTTGGAGAATGCGACGATGAAAAAGTTTGGATTGGGGGTGGCCGCACTGATGTTGGCCGCTCAGCCGTTCGTGGCCGGTATTGCCATGGCCCAGGCTGCACCGGCGGGTGATACCCCGGCTGCTGCCGGCGCTGTTGCTGCCGATGATGCCAATAAGGAAATCTGCAAGGGCGAAAAGCCGACGGGCACCCGTCTGGCCAAGAAGAAGGTCTGCCGCACCAAGGCGGAGTGGGATGAGTTCTATCGTCTGCAGCGCGCCGAGACGGAGCAGATGCAGCGTAACGATATGGCGATTAAGACGCCCAAGGGCTGATCGCATGTCGCGCGATGGCGGGCCGCGATGGGGCGGCCCGTATCGACGGCAGGGGCGGTACGCCGCCCCCGTCGTTGTCCATCTTGCATGACATGGCCGGGCCTGGGCAAATCCATCAACAGGGGAGGAAGCACATGCGCGGTTCTGTATCCTTTATTCTGGCCTTGGCCCTTGCGGCTGCAACGGCCTTTGTCGCCCAGGCCCAGTCGGGCAGCGGGCAGGCGCCGGCGGCAACGACCGCATCGGAAGCCGACAAGCAGATATGCAAGAAGGAAAAGGAGACGGGAAGCCGTCTCGCCGCCAAGAAGGTGTGCCGCACCAAGGCGGAGTGGGATGAGTTCTACCGCCAGCAGCGGGCGGAGACCGAGCAGATGCAGCGCAACGACGCCGCCACCAAGACTCCCAAATAACCACTTCTTCCGGCTGGCATGACCGGGACGGATAGGCGACCCTGGCAAAATGGTTGGGTATGATCACACCCATCCGTTATTGTTGCTGCGCGCCCTGTCGATGCGGGCGGATGGAACAGTGACGGATCATGACCCAGGAAAGCCCTCTTGAGACCTTCAAGCGCGCCACCACCGCCACCGTGCGGGCCCTGGCGGACCGCAAGGATCTGGTGGTGGGCTTCTCCTCTGAACCTGCCGGCGTGGCGGGAACACGGGTACGGGTACCGCTGCCGCCCCGCGACCTGAACCCACGGGAACTGGCGCATGTGCGCGGGTCGGCGGATGCCGCGGCCCTGCGCCTGCGCCACCACGATGCAGCCATCCATGCCAACCGCATGCCGGTCAGCGAGCAGGCCCGCCTGTCATATGAGGCGCTGGAACAGGCGCGGGTGGAGGCGATCGGTGCCACCCAGATGCGGGGCGTGGCCGGCAATTTGGCCGCCAACCTTGAGGAGAAGTACCGCAAGGCGGGCTTCGACCGGCTGAACGATCCGGAACAGGTGCCGGTGCCTGACGTGCTGCGGCTGCTGGCGCGCGAAGCCATGACGGGGGCGCCACCCCCGGAAAGTGCGCGCGCCGCTGTCGATCTCTGGCGGCAGAAGGTGGCTGACAAGCTGGGCACCGGCCTGGACAAGCTGTCGGGCGTCATGGAGGACCAGGACGCCTATGCCAAGGCTGTCCGCCGCCTGCTGTCCGACATGGATATGGAAGTGGGGGCTGAGCCGGAAAGCGACGAGGGCGAGCAGGACAATGCGCCTGAAAGCCCCGATGCCGGCGACAGCGACAAGGAGATGGACAGCCAGGGCGGCCAGCAGCAATCCGGCGAAGACCAGTCGCAGGAAATGCAGGAGCAGCAGCAACAGCAGCGCCGCTCCGAAGAGGCCGCCGAGGGCGAGGATGGCGAGAAGGCCGAAGGTGAGCTGAGCGAGGGCGAAGGCTCCGAGGAGCCGGGCAATCCCGGACAGCAGCCGCGCCCCGAACGGTCCCGCAATGAACCCGATGCCGGCACCTACAAACCCTATACCACCGCCTTTGACGAGGTGGTGGATGCCGCCGACCTGTGTGACCCCGATGAACTGACCCGCCTGCGTCTGATGCTGGATCAGCAGCTTCAGCACCTGCAGGGCGTGATCTCCAAGCTGGCTAACCGGTTGCAGCGCCGCCTGCTGGCCAAGCAGACGCGATCATGGGAATTCGACCTGGAAGAAGGCATGTTGGACGCGGCGCGTCTGGCCCGCGTCGTCATCAACCCGACAGTGCCGCTGTCCTTCAAGCGGGAGAATGAGACGGATTTCCGCGATACCGTCGTCACCCTCCTGATCGACAATTCCGGCTCCATGCGCGGCCGTCCCATCTCCATCGCGGCGATGAGTGCTGACATTCTATCGCGCACCCTGGAACGCTGTGGCGTGAAGGTCGAGATCCTGGGCTTCACGACGCGCGCCTGGAAGGGCGGGCAGTCGCGTGAACGCTGGATCGCCGCCGGCAAGCCGCCGCAGCCGGGCCGCCTGAACGACCTGCGCCATATCATCTACAAGGGTGCCGATGCCCCCTGGCGCCGCGTGCGCCGCAATCTGGGCCTGATGCTGCGCGAAGGCATCCTGAAGGAGAATATCGACGGTGAGGCGTTGATGTGGGCGCATCAGCGCCTGCTGGGCCGCCCAGAGCAGCGCCGCATCCTGATGGTGATCAGCGATGGCGCCCCCGTGGATGACAGCACCTTGTCGGTCAATAACGGCTCCTATCTGGAGAAGCATCTGCGCGCCGTCATCGACTGGATCGAAACCAAAAGCCCGGTCGAGCTGGTGGCTATTGGCATCGGCCATGACGTCACGCGCTATTACCGGCGCGCCGTCACCATCATTGATGCCGGACAGC
>JAEMSB010000259.1 GCA_016463045.1 Niveispirillum sp. | reverse complement strand
GCCCAGGGTGGACAGGGTGTAGCCACCCGTGGCGGCCGTATCGGCACCTGCCGCCGACAGGTAGAAGCGCCCGCTGGTGGTGGGGGTGAAGGCGATGTGGGATTGGCCGGCGCTGGCAGTGCCCGTCAGCACCGCGGCGCCATTGCCATCCAGCAGGGTCAGGGCCGGATTTTCCAGCCGCTGGCTGCCATCCCGCCGTGCCAGCAGGTCAAAGACATAGGAACGCCCGGCCAGCAGATCGATGGCGAACCAATCCTGATCGCCCCCCTGATCAATGATACCCCGCACCGATCCATTGACGGACAGCGCGCCCGCCGCTTGCGTCGATGCCGCGAAATCATCAGCCAGGGCCAGGTCGGCGGTGACCTGATAGAAGCCGATATCCATGATCCAGGTGGATCGGGCGACCAGATAATAGGTGCCGGTGCTTTGTGGTGTGAAGATCAGGTGGGCATTGCCGTCATCGCCACTGTCATCATCATAGGCTATTTCCCGCCCGCCGGCATCGACCAGCCGTAGCAGCGGATCGGAGACGGGGATTTTGGGCTGTGTGTTCTCGTCCGCGTTCATGCGGAAGCTGTAGCGGGTGCCACCTGTCAACTGTACCGCGAACCAGTCTTCATCCCCGCGGCGTTCCAAGATGGAGCTGAAATTCTGGCCGATGGTCAGGCTGCGGGCGCTGGCGGCACTGTCGCCAACATTGTCGGCGGGGGCCTGCACATCCATGACGCTGACCCGGTACTGTCCCGTGAAGCCACCGCCCTGAACCTTCAGATAGAGGGGCTGGCTGCTGGTGGCGCGGTAGACGAGGATATTGTCGCCATCCTGCGCCACTGTCCGCGCCAGGACTGCGCCGTCAAAGCTGATCAGTTCGGCGATCGGGGCGGTTCCCGCAATGCCACCCGACAGGGCGATGCGGTAATGCGTGCCGTTCAGGCCCGGCAACTGCATCACATCGATATCATCGGCCCGGTCGATGATGCCGAAGACACCCTTGCCGATGGAAGGGGCGGTGGCGAATGTATCACCGTAGTCATCGGCGACTGGGCGCAGCAGCCGCCTTCCGTCCACATCGCGCAGGTCCAGCCACTGTTCCCGCGTCACCCCGGCCAGGGTGAACCGTAGCTGATCGGGCGTGAAGGGATAGAGGGTGACCACACTGTTACCGGCGCTGTCGGTCGACAGTCCGACATTCTGGCTGTCATAGGTGATGCCCAGATCCAGCCTGTCCTGGGCCGGATTGAAATCAAGGATCAGATCCTGGCCTTCACCGGCGCGCAGCCTGAAAATATCGGCCCCGGCACCACCGCGTAGCGTATCATTGCCTGGACCGCCATTGATCGTATCGTCGCCGTCACCGCCGGTGAGAATGTCATCCGCCGGCGTCCCATTGATTTGCATATCCGCGCCCCATATCGCCCCTGACGATATTTATGGCGGTGGGACTGTCGCATGGTCAAGTGGAGCCGCAATGATATTGCGCCTTATAGGTAACAACCTGTCGGGATTGATATAAGCACGACCGTTCGTTATAATCCGCCCTTCAAACCCCGGATGGTGGAAATGAGCGATCCCGTGAGCGCCCCGCAGACCGAGCAGCAAGTCACCCTTGCCACCGCCGATGGCTGGACCTTGGCGGGCCGCCTGTTCCTGCCGGACGGGGAGCCGCTACTGGCCATCGTGCTGCATGGGGCGACGGGTGTGCCGCGCGATTATTATGCGAAGTTCGCGGCCTGGCTGGCCGGTGCGCGGCAGGCAGCGGTGCTGATCTATGATTACCGGGATTGCGGGCGGTCAGCGCGCGGACCGGTGCGGGCGGCGCGGTCGGACATGGGCGACTGGGCCGTCAGCGATCAGGCGGCGGCCCTGGACTGGCTGGCGGCGCGATATGAGGGGCTGCCGCTGGAAGTGGTGGGGCATTCGCTGGGCGGTATGGGGCTGCCCTTTCATGAAAAGGCCGACCGGGTCCGGCGTCTGACGACGGTGGCCACCGGCCCCTCACACTGGACCCGGCATCCCCTGAATTACATCGGCAAGGCGGCAGCCTTCTGGTTCGTGCTGGGGCCGGTGGCGACGCTGCTGCTGGGCTATCTACCGGGCCGCATCCTGGGGCAGGGGGAAGATCTTCCGGCGCGCGCCTTTTGGCAATGGCGGCGCTGGTGCACCACGCGCGGCTTCTATCGCCGCGATTGGGGCCGCGCCCTGCCGCAGCCGGACCTGACCCGCATGACGGGGGAAGTGCGCCTGATCGCCGTGGCCGACGACCCCATGATCCCGCCGCCGGTCGTGCGTGACCATGCAGCGGTCTTCCCTGCCGCCACCATTAGCCATCTGGTGGTGAAGCCGCAGGAGGTGGGCGTGAAGACCATCGGCCACCTGCGCCTGTTTTCCGAACGGTGCAAGGCGGCGTGGCCGCTGGTGGCGGGGGTGTGATTAAACCAGAATTGGTGCGCCGTCGGCCAAAGCGGCCAGACCGTCGGCGGTGACGCGCAGGTGGCGGAGCGTGCCGGGGGGGCCGTTCAGGCTGGCCGCAGCCAGGACATGGCCGTCCACATCCCACTGCGACAGGCGCCAATCGCCGGCGCGCAGCCATTCCTCTTCCGTCGTCAGAACGGGGGCGGCGTCGGCCTTGGGCGGGGTGACGGTGAAGGCGGTCAGTTCCTGTGACAGGCCGCGGCCGGTGGCCTTGATCACCGCTTCCTTCAGGTTCCAGATGCGGATGAAGCGGGTGCGCTTGGCATCCTCTTCCTCCTCAGCGGCGACCTGCGCCACTTCCTGGGGCGAGAACCAGCGGTCGGCAATGTCCAGTTCGACGGTACGGTTGGGCACCAGCGGTTCGATATCTACGCCCACCTCCCCCTGTGCCGCCACGGCGACAGCGACCATGGAGCGGGTGTGCGACAGGTTGAAGGACGCCCCGCCACGCACCAGCACCGGTTTGCCATAGGGGCCGGCATTGAAGGCCAGCGAACCGGCGGCACGGCCCGTCCAGGCACCCAGGAACAGGCGGGTCAGGCCGTGGGCCGCGATATAGGCATTGCGGTCGGCATCAAACTGGAAACGGGCCGCGCGGTCGCGTTCCGCCCGGTCCAGCGTGTGCGACAGGGGCGCCAGATCCCGCGTGCCAAGGCCATCAACGGCCAAGGTCACAACGATCACGTCATGTCGCCAGTCGCCACGCATGGCAAACCCGTCCCGCATACGATGCCCCCGTTTCCAGAAAGCGCGGATGATAGGCGGTTCATGCCGCTTTGGTAAGGACAGAAGCCCCGACGCAACGAGAAGGCCGCCCCGCGATTCCCGAAGGGCGGGGAGACTTGCCGTTACGGCAATTATTGATCCGCACCTGCTTTCTGTTACCGAAGCGTTACAATATTCCGCCGGTTTTGCCATTGTTTGTGCTTTGCGGGATTTGGGCGTCCAAGCATTATCAGAGCCTTGTCGGCAGCGGGTCCTTCCGGACAAGAGGCCCGGCCGTGACGTTGGGGGTTAAGGATGGGGTACTGGCGGGGACGAGTGGCGCGCCTGGTGGCGGCCACGGCTTTGGTGTTGTCGGCCACGATCGCAACGACGGACAGGGCAGCAGCCGATGCCATCGTGCAGACCAAGGGCGACTGGCAGGACAAGTTCCGCCAGTTGGAGGTCGACCTTCCCACCCCCAATACCTATCGCACCGCATCGGGCGCGCCGGGCCATCAATATTGGCAGCAGCGCGCCGATTATCGGATTGAGGTGAAGCTGGACGCCGCCGCCAAGCGCCTGACGGGCAAGCAGAGCGTGCAGTACCACAATAACTCCCCCGATACGCTGCGGTACCTGTGGCTGCAGCTGGACCAGAATATCTACAAGGACAAGTCCATCGCCGAACTGACCCGCACGGCCAGCCCGGCCAAGGATGGCGGCGACCAGATCAGCTATGGCACGCTGGCACGCGTCCAGGCCCTGAAGGACATCAAGTACGGGATGGAGATTGCCAGCGTCACCGATGATGGCGGCCGCAAGCTGCCCTTCACGGTGGTCGATACCATGATGCGCATCGACCTGCCCCGTCCCCTGGCGCCCGGCGCGTCGGTCGGGTTCAAGGTGGAATGGGCGTACAATATCATCAATCAGGATATTGTCGGCGGGCGCAGCGGGTATGAGCATTTCCGTGACAACAACACGGACCTGTTCTTCATCGCGCAATGGTTCCCGCGTATGGCCGCCTATACCGACTATGCCGGCTGGCAGCACAAGGCCTTTCTGGGCCGCGGCGAATTCACCCTGGAATTCGGGGATTATGATGTCGCCATCACCGTGCCCGCCGACCATTTGGTCAGCGCGTCGGGCGAATTGCAAAATCCGGGCGATGTCCTGACAGCCACGCAGCGCGATCGTCTGGCCAAGGCGGCCAAGGCCGACAAACCGATGTTCATCGTGACGCCGGACGAAGCCCTGGCCAACGAGAAGGATACGGACAAGGCCACAAAGACCTGGCGCTTCACGGCCAAAAATGTCCGCGATTTTGCCTTTGCCAGTTCTAACAAGTTCATCTGGGACGCGATGGGGGTGACCCAGGACAATCCGTCCGGCCCGCCCGTGCTGGCCATGTCCTTCTATCCGAACGAGGCCGAACCGCTCTGGTCGAAATATTCGACCTGGGCCGTGGCGCACACGATCAAGACCTACAGCAAATATTCCTTTGCCTATCCGTACCCGACGGCACAGTCGGTCAATACCTGGGACGGTGGCGGCATGGAATATCCGATGATCACCTTCAACGGATATCGTCCCAATATCGACAAGAAGACGGGCAAGCGCACCTACACGGCCAATGCCAAATATGGCTTGATCGGCGTCGTCATTCATGAGGTCGGGCATTTCTATTACCCGATGATCGTGAATTCGGACGAACGGCAATGGAGCTGGATGGATGAGGGGCTGAACACCTTCGTCCAGAATATCGCGCATCTGGAGTGGGAGGAGAATTTCGGCGAACATCGCCGCAATCCCAACCTGCCCGCCGAAATTACCAGCTACATGACCAGCCAAGGTCAGGTGCCGATCATGACCCAGTCGGATTCGGTGCTACAATTCGGTCCCAACGCCTATACCAAGCCGGCCACGGCCCTGACCATCCTGCGCGAGACGGTGATGGGCCGGGAGCTGTTCGACCATGCGTTCCGTGAATATTCGCAGCGCTGGAAGTTCAAGCGCCCGACCCCGTCCGACTTCTTCCGCAGCATGGAGGATGCGTCGGGCATCGACCTGGACTGGTTCTGGCGCGGCTGGTTCTATACGACCGACCATGTCGATATCGACCTGTCGGGCGTGCGGGAATACCGTATCTCCACCGGCAATCCCGATATCGAGAAGCCGTTGCAGCGCGAGGAATATCGCCGCGACAATGCCGAACCGCTGGCCCAGGTGCATAACCGCGAGCAGGGTCTGAAAACCCTGCTGGAGCGGGAGCCGGACCTGAAGGATTTCTATAACGAGAATGACAAGTTCACGCCCACCAACAAGGACCGCAACAAGTTCGCGGATATGGTGGAGGGGCTGGACCCGTGGGAGCGTGAGGCGCTCGCGCGGGCCGAGAAGGATGGCGACTGGGTCTATTTCGTCGATTTCGCCAACAAGGGCGGCCTGGTCATGCCGCTGCCGCTGCGCCTGACCTATGCCGACGGGACCACGGAGTTCGTGATGATCCCGGCGGAGATCTGGCGCTACAATGCCAAGGCCGTGACCAAGATGCTGATCCGGCCGAAACAGGTGGTGGGGATCGAGCTGGACCCGCGCCAGGAGATTGCCGACGCCAATGTCGCCAACAATGCCTATCCGCGCAAGATCGCCTCTTCCCGTCTGGAACTGTACAAGATGAAGGATGAGGACAAGGACCTGATGGCCGACATGCTGGTTGAGTTGAAGGCCAAGAAGGACGCGGATGGCAAGGCGCAGCCGGGCAAGGAAGTGCCCCTGACGCCCGCCGGGGGGACGCCGTGACGGCTGCGTTGATCGGCCGGCGCCGGGTTCTGGCGCTGGCCGGGTTGGGAATGGTGATGGGTGCGGTGCCTATGGCCCGCGCCCATCGCGCCAAGGCAGCACTGACCCTGGTCCGGTTGAACCGGACCAGCGGCGTTCTGGAGGTGGAGCACACGCTGCACGCCCATGATGCCGAAATGGCCCTGAACCAGATCGTGAAGATGCCCACGCCCGATCTGTCGCAGTTAGAGGATCGGGCGCGGCTGGCGCTTTATGTCGAAGCACGGTTCGGCCTGACCGTGCCGGGCGGGCCTTCGCTGGCGCTGAAACTGCTGGGGGCGGAGCTGGACGGGGAAGAGGTTCGCGTCTATCAGGAAATGCCCATGACGGCGCCGCCCGACCGACTGTCGGTGCGCAACATGATCCTGCGCGATGTGTTTCCCGTTCAGATCAATCAGGTGAATTTCGATCTCTATGGCGATCCGGGCCGCACCCGCACCCTGACCTTCCTGGGCGGGGATGGGGAGAAGGTTGTGGTGTTGGGGTAAGGCGGCGTATTGAGCAGCCGTAGGTCAGGTTGAGCCGGTGGCGAGCCCTGACAGAACAGGCCTTTGATCCTTTGCTGTCAGGGCTCCGATCGTAAACGCCCCTCGACCTGACCTACGCTTGATCCGGCATCCACCAATAAGGCTTCGCATTGACACCGGTATCAATTATTCTCAGCCCGCCAAGAAAAATGGGGGGATGGGATGCGCGGGACGGAGTTGACGCGGCGGTCGCTGCTGCTGCTGGCAGGGGCGGCGGGGTTGATGGTGGCGGGGCCCGCGGGTGCGGCTACGGGC
>JAEMSB010000774.1 GCA_016463045.1 Niveispirillum sp. | reverse complement strand
CCGGTGAACAGGATCGCCGTTTCGGCCCCGTCATCCCGCGCCGCCAGCAGGGCACCTGTCACGGCGGCCCGTGCCAGCCCGCGCCCACGCAGAGCCACAGGCGTCCAGACCCCGCCGATCTGCACCGTATCCGGGACGCGGGCATTATGGGTGGCCATGGACAGCGGCACCCCGTCCACCCCCGTCACCACAAACGCATCACCCGCCACGACCCAGGCGGCCACATCGGCGGCGGCGCGGGCACGCATCTCCACGCTGTCGGCCTCTCCCAGCGTTTCAAGGCAATAGCCCACGCGCCAGGACGACAGCAGCGGCACATCGTCTGCCACGGCACGGCGCCATGACAGTGTACGGTCAGCCAGGGTTGCAGGCACCTTCAGATCGGACAAAGGCAGGTCAAACAGATCCTCCGCCCCATCCTTCAACATGGGCTTGTCGGAGAACAGGGTCTGCACCGCGCGCACCGCCGGTAGCGGCCCGATAATCCCGGCCACCGCACGGTCGCCCGCCGCCAGATGAAAGCGCGCAAGCCCGATGGCGTCGTCTGGTTCCGCCTGGATCAGCAGATTGCCGTTCCAGGCATGGGACACCACGCCGTGGACGGCACCTTCGCCATCCACCAGCGCCGCATAGCGGGCATGGTAGCGCTCGGCCCGATCTGCCAGCCCGACACGCCGGACATTGGAGCGCAGGAACATGGATGTCGCCGGATGACGGGCCAGATAGGCATCCAGCCGGCCCTCATCACCCGGCAGCAGCAGCCGGATGGGCATCACAGGATCAGTTGGCCAGCTTCTCGCGCACCAGGGCGCTGGCCTTGGTGAAGTCCATCTGGCCCGCGAAACGACCGCGCAGCTCGGCCATGACCTTGCCCATATCCTTGACGCCGGTGGCGCCCAGTTCGGCGATCAGGGCGGCGATGGCTTCGCGGGTATCATCCTCGTTCAATTGGCGGGGCAGGAAGGCTTCGATCACGTCGATCTCTTCCCGCTCCTGCTGGGCCAGCTCGGTGCGGCCACCCTGTTCATACATGATGATGCTTTCGCGGCGCTGCTTCACCATGGTCTGCAGCATCGACAGGATGGCGGCATCATCGATGCCGTCCTGGTTGCCGCTGGTGCGCGCCGCAATATCGCGGTCCTTCAACGCCGCCAGGATCAGCCGCAGGGTGGCAACGCCGCGGCTGTTCTTGGCGCGCATCGCATCCTTCAGGGCTTCGTTCAGCGTCTGGCGCAACATCGGACAACTCCAGGGGACAGGTGAAACAGCCGGCAACATTATCCAAACAGGCCATCGGATGCCAGCGAATAGGAATGGCTCGCGTCGCCGCCCTGGAAACACCCCTTTCAGGACCGGTGATGCGACACCCAATGATGGCGCGTGGCAGGGGCGCGCCCACGTTGGTTGACCCCGCGCGCCCGAATGGCTAATTCACCTTCAGAACCGTACCGGCCCTGGCCGGCGCGCGGCATCGGCGCGGCCCTTCGCCCGGCGGGATTACCCGGCGGATGATCGGACCCGCGACGCGACTGCGGGCAGGCCGCCCCGCCTTTCGGGCGGGAAGGCACGGCCTTTTCACCGACGCTCCGGCGTCGATCTCGCAGATAAAGGTGCCCGAGAATGACCGACACCCCGCCGATGGGTTCCCCCACCCGCGCGCCCGCTCCCAAGGGAGCCACGGGCGTTCTCGTCCTGGCCGATGGTTCGGTCTTCTGGGGACGCGGTGTCGGCGCCGTGAGCCACAGCGTGGGTGAGGTGTGCTTCAACACCTCCCTGACGGGCTATCAGGAAATCCTGACCGATCCGTCCTATGCCGGTCAGATCATCACCTTCACCTTCCCCCATATCGGAA
>JAEMSB010000773.1 GCA_016463045.1 Niveispirillum sp. | reverse complement strand
TATAACGGGGGCGGCGGAAACCAACCGCACCAAGGCTTTCAGCCGGGTCGGCATGGGCCGTTGCCAGGGCCGTTACTGCGGGCATGCGGCAGCGGAAGTGATTGCCGCCCATGGCGACTTCCCCGTGGCCGATGCGGGCCGCCTGCGCGGTCAAGCCCCGGTGAAACCCCTGCCTATCGCTATCGGGGAGGCGGAATGATGACCAACCCTGTGACGCATAGCGATGTTCTGATCATCGGCGGCGGCCTGATGGGCTCGTCGGCGGCCTTCTTCCTGCGCCAGACCCACGGCAAATCCGTCACCCTGATCGAAAGCGATCTGGTGGGGCGGCAGGCCAGCGGTACCAATTTCGGCAATGTCCGCCGCCAGGGGCGTCCCATCCATCAGTTGCACTTGGCCAACCGCTCGCTGGAAATCTGGCGAAAGGCCAATGAGCTGCTGGGATCGGACATCGAATATCTGCAATCCGGGCATATCCGCGTCTGTTACCGCGAGCGGCCGGAAAACATCGCCAAGATGGAGGAATATGCGGCGGACGCGCGGCAGAACGGTCTGGATCTGGAAATCCTGACCGGCAATGCCCTGCGCGACCGGTTCCCCTTCTTCGGTACCGATGTGGTGGCCGGGTCTTATTCCGCCCTGGATGGCCACGCCAACCCGCGTCTGGCGGCCCCGGCCTTTGCGCGGGCGGCACAAAAGCTGGGCGCTCAGGTTTTCGAGAATACCCGCATCAACCATGTCACCAAGGCGGGTACAGATTTCATCGCCACGGCCAGGGATGGGCGGGTGTTTAAGGCCCCCATCCTGTTGATCACTGCCGGTGCCTGGGCTGGGGAACTGTCGGCGCAGTTCGGGGAACCGGTGAAGCTGACGGCGCGCAGCCCAACCATGTCGGTCACCGAACCTGTCCCCTATGCCATCGCCCCCGCCGTCGGGGTGATGACGCCGCTGGAGGTGGAAACCGTCTATTTCCGGCAGGTGGCGCGCGGCAATATTGTGCTGGGCGGGTCCACGCGCGGGCCGGCGGTGGCGGAAACCTACCGCTCCTTCGTGAAGCCGCAGAACACGCTGACCCAGTTGCAGCAACTGCGCCGCCTCGCCCCGGCCCTGGCCCGGCTGAACATCATCCGGGTATGGACCGGTATCGAAGGCTATATGGATGACAGCCTACCTGTGATGGGACCAAGCGGCACCACCAGTGGCCTGTTCTACGCCTTCGGCTTCTCCGGCTCCGGCTTCCAGATCGGGCCGGGCGTGGGCCAGACCATGGCCGAACTGATCGCTACGGGGGCCACGGGGATCGACCTGTCGCATTACCGGGTGGAACGGTTTACGGGCGTAAAATGATAAGCTCGCCGACATCCATATCTGGAGGCGCGACTGATAATTGGTGCCAGAATTGCGTGTGACCAAACACGCAACAAGGAACGGGTAGGGCACGCATCACAGCAGATGTGGTGATCGCCACCACAGGGCTCGTGCATGACTTCGAAACATGCACCGATGACGTGCAGGCTTTCCAAGGCCTGCACGTCATGAACCCGGTTCGGGTATTCAGATACTTAAAACTCCACCAATGCCGTCTTCACCTTCAAATTCGCCATATAGGCCTCGCGCCCCAGATCCTTGCCGATACCGGATCGCTTGAACCCGCCCGTGGGCAGCATGAAATCGTTGGAACGGCCATAGCGGTTGACCCACACGGTCCCGGCCTCCAGGCCCCTTACGGCCCGCAAGGCGCGGCCCACATCGCCCGTATGCACGCCGGCGGCCAGGCCGAACTGTGTGTCATTGGCCAGGGCCAAGGCCTCCTCCTCATCCCGGAAGGTCTGGACCGTCAGGACGGGGCCGAAAA
>JAEMSB010000258.1:4943-6829 GCA_016463045.1 Niveispirillum sp. | reverse complement strand
GCGGGTTCGGGTAAAGGCACAGGCGGGATTGCAGGAGCCAGGGATAATGGTTGATCGTCAGCAGCAGGCCTTGGCGGAACTGAACGCCACCAAAGCGGTTCATCTGGCAGGAAAGCTGGATGAGGCCGTGCGCCGGTATCAGGCCCTGCTGCAAGCCCACCCAACCTTTGCCGAAGTGCTTCACCCGCTGGGCATCGCCTTTCAGCAACTGGGACTTCATGCCCAGGCGGCGGAGGCGATTGGTCATTGGGTGACGCTGGTTCCACAGGATTATGACGCGCTTATCAATCTGTCCAATTCCCTACTGGCGCTGAAGCGGAATGCCGATGCTGTTCAGGCCGGACAGAGGGCTGTCGCTCTTCGGCCCGACAATGCGGGGGCGCACGCAAGCCTGGCTGTCTCGCAGCATGCAGCGCGCGATCTGGCTGGTGCCGAAGCCAGCTATGGCCGGGCCTTGGCGCTGGCGCCGGCGTCCGCCGAGCATCTGTTCAATTACGCCAACTTGCTGGTGGATGCGGGACGGATCGATGAAGCGGTTCAGCGGTACCGTGATGCCCTGTCAGTCCGTGACGATTTTCCGGAAATCCATGTCAACCTTGCCAACAATCTGGTCCGCCTGGGCAAAGCGGACGAGGCCATGGGGCATTATCATGCGGCGCTGCGCCTGCGCCCCGGCATGCCGGAGGCATTGGTCAATCTCGGCAATGCGCTGTTCATCCATGCCGGTGACCTGGAAGGTGCCCGCCGCTGTTTTGAGGCCGTAGTCGCGCAAGTCCCGACCTATCGCGATGCGCTGAACAACCTGACCAGTCTGGCCATGGAGGATGGCGACATGGTCACGGCTGTGCGGCATGCCCGCCGCATGCTGGAGGTGCATCCCAACGATCAGTTGCTGCATACCACGGCGGCCGGCCTGTTCATGTCATTGGGCCAGTGGGAGGAAGGGTGGCAGCATTTTGAGTGGCGATGGCTGCGCCCCAATCTGCCCGTGCCCCTGCGTGATTTCGGGAAGCCGGAATGGCAGGGCGAGGATATCAGCGGCAAAACCATCCTGATCCATCATGAGCAGGGATTGGGCGACAGCATCCAGTTCGTGCGCTTCGTCCAGCAGGTGGTGGCGCGTGCCGCGCAGGTCGTTCTGGAAGTGCCTTCCAATCTGATGGCACTCTATGGTCTGGCGACAACCGGCGCTGTCCTCACGATCTATGGGGAGCCGTTGCCACCCTTCGATGTGCATGTGCCGATTATGAGCCTGGCCCGCGTCCTGGGTGTGTCGGTCGATACCGTGCCGACGCCCATCCCCTATCTGAAGGCCGATCCGGGGCGTGTGGCGGCCTGGGGTGACCGTTTGCCGAAGGATGGATTCCGTATCGGGATTGTCTGGCAGGGCAAGCCAGGAACGGGGGTCGACCGTGGCCGTTCCTACGCGCTGGAACAACTGGCGTCCGTGGGCCGTGTGCCAGGAGTGAAGCTGATCAGTCTACAGAAGGGGTTCGGCCTGGATCAGTTGGACCGAATGCCCGATGGCATGAAGGTCGAAACTCTGGGCCCCGATTTCGACGAAGGCCCGGATGCCTTCATGGATACGGCTGCGGTCATGCAGCATCTGGATCTCATCATCTCCTCCGACACGTCGGTGGCGCATCTGGCCGGTGCGTTGGGCCGCCCGGTCTGGGTGCCGCTGAAGTTCGCACCGGATTGGCGCTGGATGCGCAAGCGGGAAGACAGTCCCTGGTATCCCGGTACGATGCGTTTGTTCCGGCAATCGGCACCTGGCGAGTGGGCAGATGTCTTCGCGCGTCTGGCGACCGAGGTCGCGATGCTGAAGGACGGTGATGTTAGCCGGCTGACGCCCGCAGCACCACAACCACGCCAGCCGTCATTGC
>JAEMSB010000258.1:0-4933 GCA_016463045.1 Niveispirillum sp. | reverse complement strand
GTCTACTGGGCTCGCGCGAGTCGACACCGCCCCTGCCGCCGCAATGTCCGCCGGTTCTCATCCGGACATCGCCGCCACCCATAGCTGTAAACGCGGCGACCAGCGAGACGGTCACCCGCATCGGCCCGATCCGCTATCCCTCCGCCGACCGTGTTCTGGGCCGCTGTCTGGAGGTTGATGGCGAATGGCTTGAAGACGAGGTGGAGGTCTGTGCCCGCGCCCTGGAGGCCGGAGATACGGTGGTTGAGGTCGGCGCAGGGATTGGCCTGCATGCCTTGACCCTGTGCAAGCAGTTCGCCGTGAACGCATTTGAACCGGAGCCGCGCCTGCTGGAAGCGATGTTGTGGAACATCGCCCAGCATAATCGTGGCACCCTGAAGGTTCACGAGGGCGATGGTACTGATATCGACGCCCTGGCCCTGGGGCGGCTGCACCTGATCAAGGTGAGTATCGATCATCTGGTCCTTCGGGTGCTGGAGGGCGCGCAGGCAAGTATCCATCGCCATCGCCCCTGCCTTTACCTGCGCAGCCAGTCCGCCGGGCCTGAAGCCGGGTTGATGGAGCGATTGCAGGAATTGAACTATCGCGTCTGGCGGCATCAGTTGCCGCTGCACAGGGTGGCGAACTTCAAAGGAAACAGTATCGATCCCTTCCCGGGCGTGGGTGTTTGCAACCTGATCTGCGTGCCGGCTGGACGGCAGGCGGTCATGCAGGGGTTGGCCCGCCTGCTGTGACCAGACAAAGAGCAAGCAGGAAGGCCTATTCGGCTGGATAGGTTCGGCAGCGCTGCGGCCGGTGATATCAATATGCCTGTATGTGGAGTGTGTATCCAATTGGTGTACGCTCCGTCAGGACAGGCGGGATATCTCATAATGCGTATTGGCATCAGCCAGAAGATCATGTTTTCCAACCTCCTCGTTCTGTTGCTGCTGGCTGCGGCGACAGTACTGATGCTGTTGGGCGCGGGGCGGCAGCAGAAGCAGATTGCGGAGGCGAGCCGGGCTGCAGACATGGCGGCGGTGCAGTCACTTGACCTTGTGTCTTCGGCCCGGCTGCTGTCGATCAACCTAGTGCAGATACAGCAATGGCTGACCGATGTCTCGGCAACACGTGCCCTTGACGGCCTGGATGACGGGTTTGCAGAGGCGGAGAAAGCCCGCGACGGCGCCCGCGAGAACCTGCGCAAGTCACGCGAGTTAGCCAAGGCCATGGGGCAGACCAAACTGCTGGCCGAGTTGGACAAGGTCGGTGCTGCCCTGGACCCGTTCTATGATCTGGGCCTGAAAATGGCCCACGCCTATGTGAAGGATGGTCCCGCCCAGGGCAACAAGCTGATGGGTGAACTGGACTCCAGAACGGAGGCCCTGACCGACGCGCTTGATAATGTGGTGAAGCAGGTGGATGTCATCGCCGGACAGGCCACCGACAGCATGCACCGCGAACTGGGCAGTGCCGTCGATATCGCCGACGATCTGGCCGATCTGTCGCTGATCCTGCTGGTGGTCGGTGTGGCGGTTTCGGCGCTGGTGATGTTTGTCCTGAACCGTCACGTCGTGCGACCCTTGATTACGTTGACCGATGTGCTGGCAGCCATCGGTGATGGCAATCTGTCGGTCAAGGTGCCTGCCGCTGGTGACCGCAAGGACGAGATCGCGGACATGTCCCGCGCGCTGGCGATTCTGCATGAACGCACGGCGGATAATGTCCGCTTGCGGGAGGCCCAGGTGGAGGTCGAGGCCAAGGCGCGGGAGGAGCGCGCAGCCGCCCTGACCAGCATGGCCGAAACCGTGGAAAGTGAAAGCCGCGTGTCGGTGGACAATGTCGCTGCTGAGGCGGCCATCATGGACAAGACCGCCGCCGGCATGGAGCAGTCGGCGGCCCAGGTCAGTGACAATGCCCAGAATGTGGCCGCCGCTGCCGAGCAGGCGCTGGCCAATGCCGAGGCCGTGGCCAGCGCCACCGAAGAACTGACCGCTTCCATCCAGGAGATCAGCGCCCAGGTCGCCCACGCCATGACCGTCAGCCGCAAGGCCGTTGAAGGGGGCGAGCGTACCCGCGAGACCATCGAAAGCCTGCGCGAGGTGGTGGGCCAGATCGGGGAGGTCGCCAACCTGATCGGTGATATTGCCGGGCAGACCAACCTTCTGGCGCTGAACGCCACCATCGAGGCAGCGCGCGCTGGCGAGGCCGGCAAGGGCTTTGCCGTTGTGGCGTCGGAGGTGAAGAACCTGGCGACCCAGACCAGCCGGTCGACCGAGGACATTACCCGCAAGATCAGCGAGATCCAGTCGGCCACCGCCGCCGCCGTGGACGCTGTCGCTTCGATCAGCGGGGCCATCAACGACATGGACCATATCTCTTCCACCATCGCCGCCGCGATGGAGGAACAGTCCGCTGCGACCAAGGAGATTGCCCGCAACGTGTCGGAGACGGCCAACGCCAACCGCGAGGTGTCCCGGCGTATCGCCCTGGTGTCGGACGAAGCGCAGGGCACGGGCGAGAAGGCCCTGCTGCTGCGCGAAGTGTCCACCCATGTCACCGATGGCGTGAACGCCCTGCGCCAGACCTTGGTCCGTGTCGTCCGCACCGCCATTTCCGATGTCGACCGCCGCGGCAGCCGCCGGTATCAGGTGGGCCAGACGGTCAGCGTTCAGATCGGGGGCCGGTCCCTGGAGGCCAGCCTGGACAATATTTCCAGCGGTGGTGCCCTGCTGTCCCTGGATGGCGTCAGCGTGGGACAGAAGGGGCAGCTGACATGGCGCCAGCTGCCGACCCCTATCAGCTTTACCATCGTGGCCAGCGAACTGGGCACCTGCTCCGTCCGCTTCGACCATGACAATGCAGGCCAGCAGGCCCTGGCCAACCGCCTGGACGGCTTGCGCCTGCAGGCGGCGTAAGCGTCGAGTTCACAAAAGAAAAGCCCGGCGACCGTAGGGCCGCCGGGCTTTTTCATGTCCCGCGCGATCAGATCTTGGCGATGCGCAGGTTGTTGGTGCTGCCCGACTGGCCGAAGGGAATGCCGGCGACGATGACGATCCGTTCACCCGGACGGGCGAATTCTTCCTTCACGGCCAGGGTGCGGGCGCGGTCCACCATTTCCTCATACGTGCCGACATCGCCGGAATGGATGGCATGCGAGCCCCAGACCAGCGCCAGACGGCGGGCCACACCCACATGCGGGGTGGTGGCCAACACCGGCACGTCGGGCCGCTTGCGGGCGATACGGGCGACGGTATTGCCGCTGGACGTGTAGGCGAAGATGGCGGCGGCATCGATGGTGCCGGCCAGATCGGCGGCCACACCGGCGACGGCGTGCGACGGGGTGTGGTCCACCTCCGGCTCCAGCGCCGTGATGATGGGGCGGTATGTCGGGTGATGCTCCGTGCTGGTGATGATGCGGCTCATCATCGACACGGCTTCCACCGGATATTGGCCCGAGGCGCTTTCAGCCGACAGCATAACGGCATCGGCGCCGTCATAGACGGCGGTGGCGACGTCGGACGCCTCCGCGCGGGTCGGGGTCGGGCTGGCCACCATGCTGTCCAGCATCTGGGTGGCGACGATCACCGGCTTGGCGGCCAGACGCGCGGCGCGGACCAGTTCCTTCTGACGGCCGGGCACATCCTCATGCGGTATTTCAACGCCCAGGTCGCCACGCGCCACCATGATGGCGTCGGACAGGCGGATAATATCCTCGATCTTCTCCAGCGCCTGCGGCTTTTCGATTTTGGAGACCAGACCGGCCTTGTCACCGATCAGGGCCTTGGCCTCGATCACGTCGGACGGGCGCTGCACAAAGGACAGGGCGATCCAGTCCATGCCCAGCGACAGGCCAAAGGCCAGATCGGCCCGGTCCTTCTCCGTCAGGGGCGACAGATCCAGGGCGGTACCGGGCAGGTTCACGCCCTTGCGGTTGGAGATGACGCCACCGACAATCACCTCTGCCGTGATCTTGTCATCGCTGACGCCGCGCACCCGCACCCTCACGCGGCCATCATCGATCAGCAGGTCCTGGCCCGGCATGATGGCCTTGAAAATCTCCGGATGGGGCAGGGGGATGTTGTCTTTGCCGCCGGGTTCCTTGCCCAGCACGAAGGTCACCTTCTCCCCATTCACCAGTTCTTCCTTGCCGGCGGTCAGGGTGCCGATGCGGATCTTGGGACCCTGCAAATCCTGCAGGATGCCGATGGGGCGACCCACTTCCTTTTCCAGGGCACGGATGGCGGCGTGGACCTTGGCATGGTCCTCATGGGTGCCGTGGCTGAAATTCAGGCGGAATACGTCGGCACCGGCCAGGAACAGCTCCTTCAGCTTCTCCGGCGTATTGCTGGCCGGGCCGACGGTGGCGACGATCTTGGCGTGGCGGTGGCGGCGCATGGGCGATCCTTGATGCTCTGGTGGTGCGATAATCTTATCGGGGCGTGCGCGCCCCATCGTTCCCATGCCTTATAGCATGGTTCGCGGGGAATTTGATCCCCCCAGTTACAAGAATTCGATGTCAGTTTGGTAATTCAGTTACCAGAACAAGGGTTCCCGCGCGGTCGTGCAACAGGATGCAACAGAAAATGAAGGTGTGTTGCAGGGGGACCGGTTCTTTGGACAAAGTCCGACCGCTGTCTGGCGCAGTGTAGCATCGTGCGGTGGGGAAGTCAGCGGTTGGATGGGAGGGTGAGGGGACACCCTCCCCAAACAATCTTACCCGCGCGCGGGGCGGCGCAGGAAGTCAGGGGTCCAGTCACCACCCGAAACCTCCGCCCCCTCACGGGCCGGACGCTGGGGCCGTTGCGGCTTGGCGGCACCGTCGCGGGCGGGGCGGTTGTCGGCGGTCTGCTTGGCCGCGGGGCGGGAGTGCTGCTGCGGCTTGCCCTGTTGGGCCGGGCGCTGCCCCTGGCCCTGGGGGCGTTGGCCCTGACCCTGCGGGCGGGGGCCTTGG